>NZ_JBFUBD010000016.1:0-39739 GCF_056405935.1 Polaromonas sp. P1_E3 | reverse complement strand
CACGCTACCTCTGCGGCACCCAGCCCATCCTGAGCATGACGGCGCTGGAATGCGGGCTGGACACCGTGTTAGCCGCGGAACCACTGGGTGGGATGCAGGCACTGCGGAAAAAATCGCTGGCGCTCACCGACCTGTTTATCCAGCTCGTCGAGGACCGCTGCACGGGCCACGGCTTGGGCCTGGCCACGCCGCGCGAGCATGCGGGGCGCGGCTCACAGGTGTGTCTCACCAAAACAGAAGGCGCGTACGCCATCGTGCAGGCACTCATCGCGCGCGGCGTAATCGGCGACTTCCGCGCCGGTGACGGCGGCGCAGGCAAGCACCTCGACATCCTGCGCTTCGGTTTCACGCCGCTCTACATCGGATTTGAAGACGTGTGGAACGCGGTCGAGCATTTGAAGCAAGTACTCGAAACCGATGAATGGCGAAAAGCCGAATTCAACCAGAAGCACGCGGTCACATGATGAATAACAGCAACAACGACAAGGGCAATAAAGCGCAAGCGCCGGCAGACATCGTGCGCGACGAAAAAGCGCAGCTCGACTTCAGTAAATCCATGAGCTACGGTGACTACCTGCAGCTCGATGCGATCCTGGGCGCACAAAAGCCGCTCTMGCCCGATCACAACGAGATGCTGTTCATCATTCAGCACCAGACCAGCGAACTCTGGATGAAGCTGATGCTGCACGAGTTGCGCGCCGCGATCGCCAACGTCGCCAACGACGAGCTGGGCGGCGCCTTCAAGATGCTGGCCCGCGTGAGCCGCATCATGGAGCAGCTGGTGCACGCCTGGGATGTGCTGGCCACCATGACGCCACCCGAGTACAGCGCGATACGCCCTTACCTGGCCAACTCCAGCGGCTTTCAAAGTGCACAGTACCGCTGCATTGAATTCGCGCTCGGCAACAAGAACGCCGCCATGCTCAAGCCCCACGCGCACCGCCCCGACCTGCTGGCGCAGGTGCAGGCCGCCTACGAAGCCCCGTCGCTCTACGACGAAGCCTTGCGCCTGTTGGCCCGCCGTGGCCTGCCGGTTCCCCCTACCCACACATCGCGCGACTGGACTCAGGGCTATGTCGAAAGCGATGAGGTTGAGCAGGCCTGGCTGGTGGTCTACCGCGACCCGAAGAAATACTGGGACCTGTACCAGCTGGGCGAAGAGCTCACCGACCTGGAAGATGCGTTCCGGCTTTGGCGCTTCCGCCATGTCACCACCGTGGAGCGCGTGATCGGCTTCAAGCGCGGCACCGGGGGCACCGGCGGCGTCAGCTACCTGCGCAAGATGCTGGATGTAGTGTTGTTCCCGGAGATCTGGAAGCTGCGCACGGACCTCTAGACACCGCTCAATACCCCCAAACACCGGCTGTAAATTTACTACATCGAGGACCGCGTCAGGATGTTTTTAGCGTTGCGCCATACAGCCAGGGCATGTCCAGCAACTTCTCGCCAAGCAATTTCATGGACACATCGCGTCCCCACCGCAGCAGGCCATGGGCATGGAATAGTTGCCCGTTGCGCAACGCCCGCGCCTGCACGCGCGCATTGCGTTGCCAGCGGTTGAGCGCATAGCGCTGCAGCATGGTAGGCACGTCGAGGGCCGGGTCGAGCGCCTGGGCCAAGGCGTGGCCCAGTTCGGCGGCGTCTTCAATCGCCATCCCGGCGCCTTGTGCCAGGTAGGGACGCATGGGATGGGCGGCGTCGCCCAGAAGCGCAACGCGGCCCACGGCGTGCTGGTGGGCGCCCTGCATGGGCGCACGGTCGTGCAGCACCCACAGGCGCCAGCCTTCAATGGCGTCCATCACTTCGCGCAAGGCCGCACAGCACCCGGCTGTCACGGCGGCCAGGTCGGCGGCGTTGGCGCTGTGGTCCCACAAGTCGGCTTCGGCCGCAACTTCGCCATGAACGATGGCCACCACATTAAGAAATTCACCGCCGCGCACCGGATATTGCACCACGTGCATGCGGGGCCCCAGCCMGACTGTGACCTGCCGGCTCCTGAGCAATTCAGGTAAATCGGACTGCCGCACCAAGGCGCGGTAAGCCAGGTGGCCGGTGCGGCGCGGCAGGCCGTCGCCCAGCAATTCCTGGCGCACCGTGCTCCAGATGCCGTCTGCGCCTATCAGCGCGTCGCCTTCAATGCCGGGGCCGTCGTCGGCCTGCACCGTGACGGCTTGCGCGGTCTGGCTAAAAGACTGTAGAGGCCGGCTCAGATGCAGCTTCACGTCGGCGTGCTGCTGCACAGCCTGCAGCAGCACGCCGTGAAGGTCTGCGCGATGAATGGAGAGATAAGGCGCGCCATAACGCTGAGCCATGGCGGTGCCCAGCGGCAACTCGCCCAGCAGTTGGCCTGATAGGGCACTGCGCACCTGCAAGCGCTCGGGAATGGCGGCCACGGCCTGGAGCGCTTCGGCCAGTCCCCAGCCATGCAGCACTTTGACCACATTGGGGCCGAGCTGGATGCCGGCGCCGACTTCGCTGAAGGCGCTGGCGCGTTCAAACAGTCGCACGTCCCAGCCGGCGCGCGAGGCCGCGAGCGCCGCCGCCAATCCGCCGATGCCGCCGCCGGCAATCAGGGCTTGTTTAATAGGGCCCCCACGCTCACTCACTGTGTGTAGTTCCCTGCCCCCCGAGGGGGCTAATTTCCCTTGGGGYGGCCCGGCGGGCATAAGGCCCCCACGCTCGCCCACCGCGTGTGGCTCGCTGCCCCCCGAGGGGGCTCATTTCCCTTGGGGCGGCCCGGCGGGAAATTGCTTCGCTACTCCGCATCAGGCGAGAAGCTGCCGCAGCACAAACGGCAAAATTCCGCCGTTGCGGTAGTAGTCGACCTCTATGGGTGTGTCGACGCGCAGTATCACGGTGACTTCCTCGCGAGAACCGTCGGCGCGCGTGATGACGAGTTTGGCTTCGCTTTGCGGCTTGAGCTCGGGGTGCGGAATCACGTCGATGACTTCATTGCCGGTGAGCTTGAGTGTCTGCCACGATTCGCCGGGCTTGAACTGCAGGGGCAGCACACCCATGCCGACCAGGTTGCTGCGGTGGATGCGCTCAAAACTGCGCGCCACCACGGCCTTGATGCCCAGCAGCTGCGTACCCTTGGCGGCCCAGTCACGTGACGAACCCGTGCCGTATTCCTCACCGGCAAAGATCACCGTCGGTGTTCCCTGCTCGATGTATTTCATGGCGGCGTCGTAGATGAACATCTTTTCGCCAGCTGCGCTTGCGCTGCTGGTTCCAGCTTTGGGCTGGAACAGCGTCACGCCGCCCTCTTCGCGCGAGCCTTCTGCATCGGGCGGAATCATCAGGTTCTTGATGCGTACGTTGGCAAACGTCCCGCGCATCATCACGTCGTGGTTGCCGCGGCGTGCGCCGTAGCTGTTGAAGTCGGCCTTTTGCACACCATTGGCCTGCAGCCACTGGCCTGCGGGCGAGCTGGCCTTGATGGAGCCGGCCGGTGAGATGTGGTCGGTGGTGATGGAGTCGCCAAACAGCGCCATGATGCGCGCGCCCTTGACCGACACGCTTGCGGCCTTCCCCGCTTCCATGGTGAAGTCCTTGAAGAAGGGCGGCTCGGCAATGTAGGTGCTGGCGGGCCAGGTGTAGGACGTGCCCTTGACGCCCTTGATGTTTTCCCAGAGTTTGCCGGGCTCTGTCTTGACCTTGGCGTAGTTGGCGCGAAAGGCCTTGCCGTTCATGGCGTACTTCATCAGCTTGTAGATTTCGTCGCTGGTCGGCCAGATGTCGCCGAGGTATACGTCTTTTCCGCCCTTGCCTTTGCCGACGGGCTCGGTCATCAGGTCGCGCATCACCGTGCCGGCAATGGCGTAGGCCACCACCAGCGGCGGGCTGGCCAGGAAGTTGGCCTTGAGGTTGGGATGGATGCGCGCCTCGAAGTTGCGGTTACCCGAAAGCACGGCCGCGCAGACCAGGTCACTCTTGCTGATGGCCTCGTTGAGTTCGGGCGTCAGGTCGCCGGCATTGCCGATGCAAGTAGTGCAGCCGTAACCGGCAAGCGCGAAACCAAGCTTTTCAAGGTAAGGCAGCAATCCCGTTTCGGTCAGATACTCGGTCACGATGCGCGAGCCGGGCGCCAGCGAGGTCTTGATGTGCGGCTGTACCTTGAGGCCCGCTTCCACTGCTTTCTTGGCCAGCAGGCCGGCCGCCAGCAGCACGCTGGGGTTGGAGGTGTTGGTGCAGCTGGTGATGGCAGCGATCAGCACGTCACCGTTGCCCACGGTAATGCCTGGCGCTGAATGCACAACCTCGGTCTGCGCCTTTGCAGGAGCATCCGTGGTGTTGCTGGCGCGAGCGTGCGCCAGCGTCGGTCGATTGCCTTCCATCTCCATCACGGGGCGTGCGGCACCGGCCGGTGTAGGCGGTGCAGACGGCAGCGTGTCCAGCCGGCCTTCATCGGTACGCCGCACCAGGTGGCGCGTGGTGAGCATGGCCGGCGGCTGGTTGAAACCATTCTCCGCAATCGGCTTGCTGAACAGCGACTTGAACTGGCCGGCAACATTGCCAAGCTCAATGCGGTCCTGCGGACGCTTGGGGCCAGCCAGGCTGGGTGTGACGTCGCCCAGGTCCAGCTTGACCACATGCGAGTAATCAATCTCGCCGGCCCTGGCCACGCCAAAGAGGCCCTGCGCCTTGAAGTAAGCCTCGAAGGCTTCGATCYCTTCCTTGGTGCGCCCCGTGCCCTTGAAGTAGTCGATGGTTTTTTCATCGACGGGGAAGAAGCCCATGGTGGCGCCGTATTCGGGCGCCATGTTGCCGATGGTGGCGCGGTCCGGCAAGGCCAGCGTGCGCGTGCCCTCACCGAAGAACTCGACGAACTTACCCACGACTTTTTCGCGGCGCAGCTGCTCGGTCACACGCAGCACCAGGTCAGTGGCGGTCACGCCTTCGCGCAGGCGGCCGGTCAATTCGAAACCGACCACGTCTGGCGTGAGGAAGTAAACCGGCTGCCCCAGCATGGCGGCTTCGGCTTCAATGCCACCCACACCCCAGGCCACCACGCCGATGCCATTGATCATGGTGGTGTGGCTGTCGGTTCCAACCAGCGAGTCGGGGTAGTAAACGCCATCAGCGGTTTTGTGCACGCCGCGCGCCAGGTATTCGAGGTTGACCTGGTGCACGATGCCGAATCCCGGGGGCACCACGCCAAAGGTGTCAAAAGCCTGCATGCCCCACTTCATGAATTCGTAACGCTCGCGGTTGCGCTGGAACTCCAGCTTCATGTTCAGGTCGAGCGAATTTTTCTTGCCGTAATAGTCGACCATGATGGAATGGTCCACCACCAGGTCGACCGGCACCAGCGGCTCGATGGCCTTGGGGTTCTTGCCGAGTTTGAGTGCCACGCTGCGCATCGCGGCCAGGTCGGCCAGGAGCGGCACGCCGGTGAAGTCCTGCAGCACCACGCGCGACACCACAAACGGTATTTCGTCGCTGCGCTCAGCTTGCGGCAGCCAGTTGGCCAGCTGTGCCACGTGCTCGGCCGTGACCTTTTTGCCGTCGCAGTTGCGCAGCACGGATTCCAGCACGATGCGCATGGACACCGGCAGACGAGCAACTTTGGGGAATTGTTTGGCAAGCTCGGGCAAGGAGTAGAACTTGCCGGTTTTGCCGGAGGCGGTCTTGAAGCTTTTGAGCGTGGACGAAAAAGCGTGGGGAGGCGGTTTGGCCATGGCGGACTCCTTTTTATTGACAGCAGCCCCCATTCTGGCAGGCACCGCGGTCCCGTGGGGGCCCGCGCCTGCATACCCTGCCCGCCTGCCCAGTCTTGCGCCAGGCTTGTGCAGCCTTGCGCGCTTCTGCTGCCTTTCTGCTGGCCTCTACCAGGCCGGCTGTGGGGCCGCGCGTTGCACGCCGAAGTACTGCAGTTCCGCCAGCACCGCCACAGTCAGCGCTTGTATCACCACATAGGCCACACCCAGCATGGAAGGCGACATGCCGCCACTGATCAGCAGGAGCACGCAGGCCAGCGCCCAGCTGACGTTGCCCGCCACCAATACCCAGATGACGCCGCGCGGGAAGGAATTACGCGTTGAAACAAAAGCGACGACCGCCGCATAGACCAGCAGGAACTCGCCGGTGTAGGCAACCAGGCCCTCGGGCAGGTTCAGCAGGCGGGCCATCGCGGCAGGAAAGGCCACTTGCAGCACGCCGCAGGCAATGCATGAAAGCGCATCCACACGCAGCACGTTGCGCAGGAAGTTGGGAGAAGACAGGATGGAACTCGAAAACATGGCAAAACTCCTGAAAGTGGCAGCCGGTGACAGAACAGTGATGTGGATCAGCGCGCCGGGCCGCCGGGTCGGCGCGCATGGGAGTCATCATTCCCGCGCATCGGCCGCCCGTCGATAACCTGAGAGGTAATGGAAAAACACCCTGTTCGCTTTACGATGGCGCCATGACTGCCAGCATTCATCCCCCCAGCCGTCCCGCGCCTCGTGCGGCCCAACCCTTTGGCGACCACCTGCGCCACTGGCGCCAGCACCGGCGCCTGAGCCAGCTGGACCTGGCGCAGGAAGCCGACATCTCGACACGTCATTTGAGTTTTGTGGAAACCGGCCGCTCGGTGCCCAGCCGCGAAATGGTGCTGCGGCTGTCGGAGCGGCTTGACATCCCTTTGCGCGAGCGCAATGCACTGCTGGTGGCGGCCGGCTATGCGCCGATGTACCGCGAGCGCCCGCTGGACGACCCGGCGCTGGCCTCTGCCCGGCAGGCGGTGGAGCTGCTGCTCAAAAGCCATGAGCCGTACCCCGCGCTGGCGGTAGACCGGCACTGGAACCTGGTGGCCGCCAATCGCATGGTGCCGCACCTGATGGAAGGCGCCGATGTCTCGCTGCTGGAGGGCCCGGTGAACGTGTTGCGCCTGAGCCTGCACCCCAAGGGCCTCGCGCCGCGCATCGCCAACCTGCTGCAGTGGCGCGCGCACATATTTGAGCGCCTGCGCCAGCAGGTCGCGGCGACGACCGACCCGGTGYTGGCCGCCCTGCTGGAAGAGCTCAAAGCCTACCCCGTGCCCGATGAGGCGAAAAACGAACACCTCGACGGCGAGCACCCGGGCGTGGTCATGCCTTTCATGTTCAAGACGCCCGCCGGCATGCTGAGCTTTATCAGCACCACCACCATCTTTGGCACACCGGTAGATGTGACGCTGCAGGAACTCGCGATGGAAACGTTTTTTCCGGCGAATGACTTCACACGCCAGGCGCTACTGGCGCTGGCGGCGCAAAGCCAGGCGCATTGAGCCGTTCACAACTCGACAATGGTCTTGAAGCCGCCCCAGATCATGCGTTTGCCGTCAAAGGGAAGATTCTTCGGGTCCATCATGGCCTCCAGGCGCGGGTCGGACATGACCTTTTTGTTGACGCTGTCCCRCTGTTTGCGCGACTTGTAGGTGATCCATGAGAACACCACCACCTCGCCGGCCTTGAGCTTGACGCTTTGCGGAAATGAAGTGAGCTTGCCGGGCTTCACGTCATCAGCGATGCACTCGGTGTATTCGAGCGCACCGTATTCCATCCAGATCTTGCCGGCCTTTCGGGACAGCTTGCGGTAGTCCTCCACCTTGTTGGCAGGGACGGCGACGATGAATCCATCAACATAACGGGCCATGGGAATCTCCTTTGGATAAGCCTTTGGGTCAATACTTGCCATGAAAGGCCGGGCAATCCATCAGATGCCAGCCGCCATGAAAGCCGATAAAAAGAATGCCTACAGCTTGTGTACGCCGTACACAATTTACCCAAAGACCTGCTGATCCGCTTCAAAAATTGGTAACAAGGCATGTATGGCCGGCCGGCCGAGGCCTGCTCTCTGCGCAGGTATGGCCGCAAAGCCCGTCCCGGGCTGGGTCGCACGAGTGGGCGGCAGTTGTCTGCTATTGATTTAATAGCTGCTTGCGCCCGTCACTATTGGCCTGCAGCCATTATTTCTTCCCAATGAAGCGCTGGGGCAGTGATTTTCTGCCAGCCGGCTTATCCAAATACATGTGCCTGGCCGTCCACCGTGATACGGACCATGGCCCCAGGGGACGGAGCATGCAGACCGGAGCTGCGCACCCGCAGCGGCGCATCCCACGCGGGTTCTGCCGCGGCTGCCGCTGCGGCCTTTTCCGCCGGGAACCAGCCGGCGTTGCGCAGCAGGCGCACCGACAGCACACAAACCGGCCCGCCAAAATCGGCGTCGATGACCGCGCCGTAACATGCCGCCGGATCCGCATTTTGCGCAGCCGACTGCGCCGGGACTTCGGCCAGCTGCAGTTGCTCCGGCCGCAGCATGATCTGCGCCGCACCGCTGCACTGGCTGTTGTTGACGGCGACCCGCCCCAGCGCGCAGTCAGCCCAGCCGCCTGCCAGCTGCGCAGGCAGCACGATGGCGTCGCCCAGGAAACCGGCCACTGCCGCATCACGGGGCCGCAGATACAGATCAACCGGGCGGCCGGCCTGCACCAGTTGCCCCTCACGCATCACAGCGACCTGGTCGGCGAACGACAAGGCTTCGGTCTGGTCGTGTGTGACCAGGATGGTGGTGATGCCGGCGCCGCTGAGCAATTGCGCGACGGCTTTGCGGGTGCTGGCGCGCAGGCCCGTGTCCAGCGCGGAAAAAGGCTCATCGAGCAACATCAGCTGCGGGCGCTGGGCCAGTGCGCGGGCCAATGCCACCCGCTGCTGCTGGCCGCCCGACAACTCATGCGGGCGGCGGCTGAGCATGGCGATGTCGAGCGCGACCATGTCCATCAGCTCGGCGATGCGTTCGGCGCGCTGCGGCGTGCTGCGCGGCAGGCCAAAACCAACATTGCCTTCAATGGTCAGGTGGGGAAACAGCGCGCCGTCCTGCGGCACAAAACCGATGCCGCGCTGGTGCGCCGGCACGGCGTCCGGTCCATCGGCCAGTTGCCGCCCGCCCAGCACGACACGCCCGGCATCGGGCACTTCAAAACCGGCAATGATGCGCAGCAAGGTGGTTTTGCCGGAACCTGAAGGCCCGACGATGGCGGTGCGGCTGCCTGCCGGAACCTGCAGGTGAACACCGCCCAGTGCTTCCACGGAGCCATAGCGTTTGCGCAGGCCGTTCAGTTCAAGAGAGGTTGTCATCGTCCCGCCGAGCGTTTGGATTGGGTATAGAGCAGCCAGGTCATGGGCAGCGACAGCAGCACCATGATGAGCGCATAGGGCGCGGCGGCGGCGTAGTCGATCTCGCTGCTGTAGGCCCAAAAGGAAGTGGCCAGCGTGCGCGTGCCGTTGGGCGCCAGCATCAGCGTGGCCGTGAGTTCGTTGGTGATGCCCAGGCCCACCAGCGCAGCACCGGCCGCCGCGCTGGGTGCGGCCAGCCGCATCGTGACGGCCCATAGCGCCTGCGCGGGCGTGCGGCCCAGGCTGCGTGCGGCCTGCTCCAGCTCAACCGGCGCCTGCGCGATGCCGGCGCGCAGGCTGATCAGCGCGCGCGGCAAAAACATCAGCAGATAGGCCAGCAGCACCGTGGCCGCTGTCTGGTAAATCGGCAGGCGCACCGTGACGGTGACCAGCGCCAGCGCCACAACCACGCCGGGCAACGAACCCACCATATAGTTGCAGGCTTCCAGCACCCGCTGCAGCCGCCCCGGCGAACGGATCGACAGCCACGCCATGGGTACGGCGGCCACGGTGGTGAGCAGTGCACCGGCAACGGCCAGTCCCAAAGTTTGAATCAGGGCCGGGCTGATCTCGTCCATGCGCCATACCGCCACGCCGCCGGCCACCAGCCAGCGCGTGAGGGTGACGAGCGGCACGCCCAGCGCCAGCGCGCAGAGCAGCCCGGGCAGCAACAGGCACAGCGCGGTGAAGCGGCCCAGCTGGCGCTTGACGATCAGGCGCGCGGCACCGGAGCCGACGCGCGCATAACGCTCCTTGCCGCGCACGGCCGACTCAAGCCCCAGCAGCGCGAAGCAGCACACCACCAGCACGCCCGAGAGCATGTTGGCCGCGGGCCCGTTGTAGGTCGACTGGAACTGGTCAACGATGGCGGTCGTGAAGGTGTCGAAGCGGATCATCACGTAGAGGCCGTATTCGGCCAGGAGGTGAAGGCCCACCAGCAGCGAGCCACCGCATACCGCCAGCCGAAGCTGCGGCAGCACCACCCGAAAGAACACCGCCCACGGGCCCAGGCCCAGCGAGGCGGCGCTGTCTTCCATTGCCGGGTCCAGCCGGCGCAGGGCTGCGGCCACCGGCAAATACAAAAACGGAAAGTAGGCGATGACCGAGACCATCACGCCCGCGGGCAAGCCGTGCAGGCCGGGCGCAACCGTCATCCAGGCATAGCTGTGTACAAAGGCTGGCACCGCCAGCGGCGCGACCAGCAGCCAGGCCCAGGTGCGTGCGCCGGGCAAGTCGCTGCGCTCGGTCAGCCAGGCCAGCGCCACGGCCAGCACTGCGCACAACGGCACTGTCAGCGCCACCAGCAGTGCGGTGTTGACCAGCAACTCGCCGACGCGCGGCCGGAAGATCAGGGCATAAGCCGTGTCCCAACCGGTTTGAACGCCCACCCAGAGCACAAAGCCCAGCGGCAGCAAGGCCAGCAGCGAAACGACCAGCGCGGCGCCGGCCACCCAGGACAGACGCCAATTCTCGTACCTCGCCGCATGCGCAGGCAACAGCACCACCGACGGGTTCACCGTGGCATCTGCGTCAAGAGGAACGGCACTCACAAAGCGGGGTCAGATCGGCAAATCTGAAATGGCATAAAGCTGTTGAAGCTGGCTTACAGCAGGCCGGCTTGGGTCATCAGGTCGCTGACTTTTTTGCTGTTGAGYTTKGACGGCTCGACCTTGGGCGCCTGCAGCTCRGCCARSGGCACCAGCYTGGGGTTGGACGCCGCGCCGTTGCCGACGGCGTATTCGTAGGCGTCACCGGTTTTCAGGATGTCCTGGCCGCCTTTGCCGGCGATCCATTTCACAAAGGCTTGCGCCTCGGGCTGGTGCCGGCTGGAGGCCAGCACGCCGCCGCCGGAGATACTTACAAAAGCGCCAGGGTCCTGGTTGCGAAAGTAATGCAGCTGGGTGTTGTTGCTGTTCTCGCCCGTCTTGGACTGGTCGCCGTAATAGTAATAGTGATAGATGATTCCGCCTTCAATCTGGCCGGCGTTGACGGCCTTGAGCACCGTGCCGTTGCCTTTGTAAGGCGTGGCGTTTTCCTTCATGGCCTTGAGCCAGGCGGCAGTGGCGGCCTCGCCCTTGAGCTCCAGCAGCGCGCTCACGATGGCCTGGAAGTCGGCGCCGGAAGGCGATGCAGCCCAGCGGCCCTTCCAGGCGGGGGTGGCCAGGTCCAGCATGGACCTGGGCAACTGGTCGGGTGTGAGCCTGGCCTTGTTGTAGACAAACACCGTGCTGCGCGCGGCGATACCCGTCCACCGGCCATGCGCGGGACGGAAGTTGGCGGGCACTTCCGACAGCGTGGCCGTATCCAGCGGGGCGAACAGCCCGGCGTTGTCGACCAGCGCCATGGCTGGTGAGTTTTCTGTCAGGAACACGTCCGCAGGCGAGGCCTTGCCTTCCTGCACGATCTGGTTGCCCAGCTCGGTGTCGCTGCCGTTGCGCAGGGTCACCTTGATGCCGGTCTCCTTGCTGAAGGCATCGGCCCAGGCCTTGGTCAGGCTGGCGTGCTGGGCGTTGTAGACCACGATGCCTTCGGCGGTGGGTTTGGCGGCCTGGGCAGTTTGCGCGGTGGAGGCCAGGGGCGCAGCCAGCAGGCTTGCGGCCAGCGCGGCACTGGCCAGGAAGGAAGACAACAGTTTCATGGAACACCTTTACAAAAGAAGCGGGGACAGATGCGGCTGGGCAGGCCAAGGTGCAAAAGCCGATAAAGCCTTGCGCCGCGCCTGTAAGAAAACCGTCATGCAAATGCGAATGACTCTCATGTATGGTAACCGTTTCCCCATTTGGTTCCCCTGTCAGGCGATGGTTTACACGGGTCGTGCCGGGCGGGGAGCTGTCGGCACTTGCTGACAGATGCCCGCGCCGCCCGCTGATGAGCGGCTTCGGGCGCACTGCTTACGCTGAGGTGTTACCCATCCACACGGAGTTTTCATGAGCGCAGCCAAATCAGACCACGACACCCTCTGGGAATTGATCCGGGACATCAAGTACGGCATGCTGACGCACCGCCACGCCAGCGGCATGCTGCACGCCCATCCCCTGACGACCCAGAACCAGTCCATCGACGAAGGCGCACAGCTGTATTTTTTCATTTCGCGCAAGAGCGAACTCGCCCAGCGCCTGCAGCAGGATGGCAACGTGAACGTGTCGTATGCCGACCCCGGCGATGACAGCTATGTGTCGCTGTCAGGCCAGGCTGTGATCTCTGAAGACCAGGCCAAAAAAGAAACGCTTTGGTCGCAGGTGGCGCGGGCCTGGTTTCCCGCCGGCGTGAACGACCCGGACCTGGCCTTGCTGGAAGTGCGAATCCAGCACGCCGAGTACTGGGATGTGAAGGAAAGCAAGATGGTCCAGCTGGCAAAAATGGCGAGGGCAGCACTTACCGGGGACACGCCTCCCCGGCTGGGCGAGCACAAAGAACTGCACCTGTCCTGAACAGGGACGCCCATCATGCCTTTCATCTCCTTCAATAAAGCCACCGACCCGGCAGCACCTGATGACCTGCGCATCAACACCTCGGCTGTGTTGTATGTGGAAGCCTCCCGGCCTGACCTGGTGGGCCGCACCACCATTCATATGCTGGGCCAGGGCACAACAGTCAACGCAGTCCTCGAGTCGATCGGCACCGTGGTGTCGGCGATCGGCGGGCTCGTGGCCGCCAGGCGCCACTACCTGGCGCCACCGCCTGATGATGGCGCCAGCACGGTGTATGTCATGCCAACGAACGTCAGCCACATACGGCCCAACCAGCCCGCCATGCCGGAGTTCTGGTACCTGAAATTTGTCGATGGGTCGGAGCTGCGGGTGGTGGACCCGTTGCCGTCGGGGCTGTAGATTTCGCAAGGATCCTCCATAAAAAAGCCCCGCGATGCCTTGCGGGGCTTTTCCTTGAAGGAATGGCTTATTTTTTCTCGGGCTGTGCCGGCACATAACGCACCGGCTCGTCGCCCACGCGCAGGTAGTTCACCACACCCATCACGTCATCGACCAGCCAGACGGCCTTTTCAAGGGCCTCGGCTTGCTCACGTGTCTTCACACAGCCTTTGAGGAACACCAGCCGCCGCTCGCCCTGCACCCACACGCTGGTGTCATCAAAACGGCCGTCAAGCTTGATGTATTGGGATACGCGCGGGATGATTTCAGCGTCGTACAGATAGGAATTGGCCAGCCGGCATCGCCCCACGCGGTAGCAGCTGCCGCCGTGCTGCGCGCGCACATGGGCGACGTCGCGCACCTCCTGCTCGGTGTAGAGCGGGCCCTCAGGCACAGGGCACGGGTTGATCGCCGACGTGACCTGCAGGAAAGGGTCGTTGAAGGCGTTGGTTCGCGCTTCCTGGGCGATTGCGTCGCAAGCCATTGCCGACAAAAAGGCAAAAAAAAGGAAGGAAAGAAGTGACGGTTTCTTCATCACTTCATCCTTCCATTTCAGCTTGCAGCTGTCAAGCCGCAGGCAGGGTGTCCACTCAGGCGGGCACGCCGTCCTTCACGGTGTCGGCCATGTCGGTGTAGTCTTTGACCTTGTCGAAGTTGAGGTATTGGTAAACCGTGTCGCTGGCAGCCGTCAGCACGCCCATGTCGGCCATGTATTCGGCCTTGGTGGGGATGCGGCCGAGCTTGGAGCAGATCGCGGCCAGTTCGGCGGAACCGAGGTAGACGTTGGAGTTCTTGCCCAGGCGATTCGGGAAGTTGCGGGTGGAGGTAGAGAACACGATAGCGCCCTCTTTCACCTGCGCCTGGTTGCCCATGCACAGGCTGCAGCCCGGCATCTCCATGCGTGCACCGGCCGAGCCGAGCACGCCGTAGTGGCCTTCTTCCGTCAACTGTTTGGCGTCCATCTTGGTGGGCGGCGCCATCCACAGTTTGACGGGGATGTCGCGCTTGTTTTCGAGCAGCTTGGAAGCCGCACGGAAGTGGCCGATGTTGGTCATGCAGCTGCCGATAAACACTTCGTCGATCTTGCTGCCGGCAACTTCGGCCAGAGTCTTCACGTCGTCAGGGTCGTTCGGGCAGGCGACGATGGGTTCATGGATGTCGGCCAGGTCGATTTCGATGACGGCGGCGTATTCGGCATCCGCGTCGGCCTTCAGCAATTGTGGGTCGGCCAGCCAGGCTTCCATGGCCTGGATGCGGCGCTTGATGGTGCGCACGTCCGAGTAACCCGTGGCGATCATCCATTTCAGCATCGTGATGTTGCTGTTGATGTATTCGATGATGGGTTCCTTGTTCAGGTGCACCGTGCAGCCGCCGGCAGAGCGCTCTGCGGAGGCGTCGGAGAGCTCGAACGCCTGCTCCACTTTCAGGTCTGGCAAGCCTTCGATCTCCAGGATGCGGCCCGAGAAGATGTTCTTCTTGCCCTGCTTGGCGACCGTCAGCAGGCCGGCCTTGATGGCGTACAGCGGGATCGCGTTGACCAGGTCGCGCAGCGTGATGCCGGGCTGCATTTCGCCTTTGAAGCGCACCAGCACAGATTCAGGCATGTCCAGCGGCATGACACCGGTGGCGGCGCCAAAAGCCACGAGGCCGGAGCCTGCGGGGAAGCTGATGCCGATGGGGAAACGGGTATGGCTGTCGCCGCCGGTGCCGACGGTGTCGGGCAGCAGCATGCGGTTGAGCCAGCTGTGAATGATGCCGTCACCGGGACGCAACGAGATGCCGCCGCGGGTGCTGATGAAGTCGGGCAGCTCGTGGTGCATCTTCACGTCAACTGGCTTGGGGTAAGCCGCGGTGTGGCAGAAGGACTGCATGACCAGGTCGGAGCTGAAGCCCAGGCAGGCCAGGTCTTTCAGCTCATCGCGCGTCATAGGGCCGGTGGTGTCCTGCGAGCCGACCGAGGTCATCTTGGGTTCGCAGTACGTGCCGGGGCGCACGCCCTGGCCTTCCGGCAGGCCAACCGCACGGCCGACCATTTTTTGCGCCAGCGTGAAACCGCGGCCGTTGTCTTCAGGGCTGACGGGCAGACGGAACTGGGTAGACAGTGGCAGGCCCAGCGCAAAGCGGGCCTTGGCGGTGAGGCCGCGGCCGACGATCAGCGGAATGCGGCCGCCGGCGCGCACTTCGTCAAACAGCACATCACTTTTAAGCTTGAACTCGGCGATGACCTTGCCGTCTTTCAGCGCCTTGCCGTCGTAGGGGCGCAGTTCGATCACGTCGCCCATGGCCATCTGGCTCACGTCGAGTTCGATCGGTAGCGCGCCGGAGTCTTCCATGGTGTTGTAGAAGATCGGGGCGATCTTGCCGCCCAGGCAGACACCGCCGAAGCGCTTGTTGGGCACGTACGGAATGTCCTGCCCCGTCCACCACAGCACGGAGTTGGTGGCCGACTTGCGTGAAGAGCCGGTGCCGACCACGTCGCCCACATAGGCCACGAGGTTGCCCTTGGCCTTGAGTTCTTCAATGAACTTCACCGGGCCGCGCTTGCCGTCCTCTTCGGGCGTAACGCCGGGCCGTGCATTCTTGTGCATCGCAATCGCGTGCAGCGGAATGTCGGGGCGGCTCCAGGCGTCGGGCGCGGGCGAGAGGTCGTCGGTGTTGATTTCGCCCGCGACTTTGAAAATCGTGAGCATGATCGACTCAGGCACTTCGGGGCGGCTGGTGAACCACTCGGCGTCCGCCCAGCTTTGCAGCACGGCCTTGGCGTATTTGTTGCCCTTGCCGGCCTTTTCCTGCACGTCGTGGAACTGGTCGAACATGAGCAGCGTGTGCTTCAGGCCGTTCGCCGCCTGCGTGGCGACGCTGTCTTCAGCGTCGTCGAGCAGCTCGACCATGGGGCTGATGTTGTAGCCGCCCAGCATGGTACCCAGCAGTTGCACGGCTTTTTCACGCGAGATCAGCGCGCACTTTTCGGTGCCGTGGGCCACGGCAGCCAGGTAGCTGGCCTTGACTTTGGCCGCGTCATCCACACCGGCAGGCACACGGTGGGTAATGAGATCGACCAGGAAGGCTTCCTCGCCCTTGGGCGGATTCTTCAGCAGCTCAATGACTTCCCCGGTCTGCTTGGCCGACAACGGCAGCGGCGGGATGCCAGTGACGGCGCGCTCGGCGACGTGGGCGCGATAGGTTTGCAAGAACTCGGACATCATGGTTTTTTTCTCCTGTACTCAAAAATTTGCACGCTCGATACGCGTGCGGTCGCGATCTGTGTTGTCTGTTATTGGGCTTTAGCCGGGGCAGTTTCTGGCTGAGCAGAACCCGTGCCAGCCTGAGCTGATGCAGCTTTGGCGGCAGGCAAAGCTTCCAGAATGCTGGTCGGGGGGTTTTTCTTCATGTCGTCGGCAAAAGTCACCTGCGCCGGGCTCATGCACTCGTCAGCCAGACGCTGGCCCAATTTTTGGCTCATCAGCATCGACTTGTTGCCCAACTGGAGCCACATGGCGCCAGCACGGCCGTCTTCCAGGCGGATGGCGCCGGTGCGGCTTCCGACCGGGTGCATGCGAAAACGCATCTTGCCCGTCTGCACCAGGAAGAAGCCCGGGCGTTTTTCGTTCGGCGTGATGGTGACGGAGGCACCCAGTTCGCAGGGAATCGTGCCGATGTAAACCCGCTTGGCGAGCTCCAGGTCTTCAGCGGTCAAGGTGACTGACGGGTCATCGTCAATGGGCGTCCTTTCTTCCACCACCTTGGCGGCAGAGCGCCTGATCGGTGCGCGCTTGGTGGCCTGGGCAGGCTGGTCAGCTGCGGCTGCTGTCTTGGGCGCGGCGGCTTTAGGCGCCGCCGTCTGGGCCAGCAACAGGGCCGGGGCGGCCAGCATCAAGGCAGAGAGAGCGAAATGTTTCATGGAGGGTCCTTTGGAACGGTCAACAGTCAATCGGAAATCAGTGAAGCGGGACAGAAAAATACGCCTGCGCCTCGTGCGGCAAGGCACGGCCGGTCTGGTGCGCGCGCTCCAGAACCTGCCAGAAGTAGCGGTAGCTCGCACGGTCGTGCAGCTTGCCTTCAAAACTGATGGGGGCCCAGTCTGAGCGTGCGGCAGCAGCTATTATTTTTGTAGCACTTTCAATCTCATCCCCGGTGGGGGCAAACGCCGCGAGGATGGGACGGATCTGGTTGGGGTGGATGCTCCACATACGGGTGTAACCCAGTTCATGGGCGGCATGGCGCGCAGCGGTAGTCATGGCGTCAGTGTCATTGAATTCCGTGACAACACAATGCGACGGTACCTTGCCGTAGGCATGGCAGGCCGAGGCGATCTCGAGCTTGGCGCGCAACACCAGCGGGTGGGTGAACTGGCCCCGGCTGCTCATGCCGTCCGCGGGAATCGCGCCGCCGTGCGCAGAGACAAAATCCATCAGGCCAAAGCTCAGGGATTGCACGCGCGGATGCGCCGCGATCTCGAAAGCGTTTCGCACCGCGAGCGGAGACTCGATCAGCACATGCAGAGGCAGACTGCCGGCAGACGCCGCCAGCAGAGCCTGCTCGGCCCTGACCACATCGGCAACCGACTCCACCTTGGGGACCATGATGTGTGAGAGATGGCGCGACAGCTTCCCGGCAATGACAGCCATGTCGGCATCAAAGGCGGGGTGGTCCACCGAATGGATGCGCACCGCGACGCGGGCCTTGTCGCTGGCCAGTGCCGCCAGCGCCACGACCATGGCGGCATGGTCGGCCTCGCCGCCCACGGGTGCGCCGTCTTCGCAATCCAGCGTCACGTCAAACACGCAGGCGCCGAACTCCTCGATCATCTCCGCCTGCAACTGCAGGCTTTTACGCATGCGGGCTTCAACACCGCTGTAGTGATCGCAGACCGGAAGAAACCCGGTTTGCGCCTGGGCACCAAGCAGAACGTCGCGCGGATGTTGGCGAGCCCCCACGCTTGTCACTTCGTGTACTACGCTGCCCCCCGAGGGGGCCGTGCTTGCTTGGGGCGGCCCTGYGCGGCGCACATCGCTCATTAATTGCTCAGAGCAGGTGCTTGACGCCGTCTTGCTCACCCTTGAGTTCGTCCAGGGTCTTGGTGATGCGTTCCTGGCTGAAAGCGTCGATCTCCAGGCCTTCGACGAGTTTGTATTCGCCGTTTTCGCAGGTCACGGGGAACCCGAACATGATGTCTTTCGGAATACCGTATTGACCGTCAGAAGGAATGCCCATGGTGACCCACTTGCCGTTGGTGCCCAGTGCCCAGTCGCGCATGTGGTCGATGGCGGCGTTGGCGGCCGATGCGGCGGACGACAGGCCGCGCGCTTCAATGATGGCTGCGCCGCGCTTGCCGACGGTGGGCAGGAATACGTTGGCGTTCCATTCCTGGTCGTTGATCATCTTGGCGACGCTTTCGCCCTTGATGGTGGCAAAGCGGTAGTCGGCGTACATCGTGGGCGAGTGATTGCCCCAGACGGTGAGCTTTTCAATATCGGCCACCGGCTTGCCGGTCTTGGCAGCGATCTGGCTGGCGGCGCGGTTGTGGTCCAGGCGCAGCATGGCGGTGAAGTTTTTGCGCGGCAGGTCGGGTGCGCTCTTCATGGCGATGTAGGCGTTGGTGTTGGCGGGGTTGCCGACGACCAGCACCTTGACATTGCGGCTGGCGACCGCGTTCAGGGCCTTGCCCTGCGCCGTGAAGATGGCGCCGTTGACGGCCAGCAGCTCGGCACGCTCCATGCCGGGGCCGCGGGGGCGCGAACCAACCAGCAGTGCGTAGTCGGCGTCCTTGAAGGCGGTCATCGGGTCGCTGTGGGCTTCCATGCCGGCGAGGAGCGGGAAAGCGCAGTCGTCAAGCTCCATCATCACGCCCTTGAGCGCTTTTTGCGGGCCTTCAACAGGCACTTCGAGCAATTGCAGAATGACGGGCTGGTCCTTGCCGAGCATTTCGCCGGAAGCAATGCGGAACAACAACGCGTAACCAATTTGGCCTGCTGCACCGGTGACTGCAACGCGGACGGGTTTTTTGCTCATGATGGGAAGGCTCCAGGAAGTTGAAAATCGTTGGGAATAAGGGATGTGATGCGAGATGTCTGGCGCGACACCGGATCCCTGAAATGATTCGGAGCGGGTCTTTGCATCTGTCTTTGCATCACTATGCGTTTACCCGTCAAAATCACCGCAAAACGGCGGGCCGCGCGCCGGCTCAGCCAAAGATTTTACGCTTGAAAACGAAGGCGCGTCAATTTGTCTTATGTCTTATATAAGATATGATATCGGTCAGCCAGAATCCAACCATGACCGCCATCCCCGCCTTACCCGCTGATGATTTTGCAGGTGCCACGCCGGCATTCAGTCCGCTCTATCAGCAGATCAAGGCGCTGATCCTGCAAAGCCTGCAGTCGGGTGAGTGGAAGCCGGGTGAAGCCATCCCTTCCGAGATGGACCTGGCAGCGCGCTACCGCGTCAGCCAGGGCACTGTGCGCAAAGCCATCGACGAGCTGGCCACCGACAACCTGGTGGTGCGCCGCCAGGGCAAGGGCACTTTTGTCGCGACCCATGCCGAGCAGCATGTCCAGTTCCGCTTTCTCAAGCTGGTCCCCGACAGCGGTACACCCGGCAGCGAAGGCCCGGCCCAACGCGACATCATCGATTGCCGGCGCGTACGTGCCAGCGCCGAGATTGCGCGCACGCTGGCCTTGCGAACGGGCGATGCCGTGCTGCAGGCCCGCCGCGTGCTGAGCTTCGCCGGCACTCCCACCATTCTTGAAGACATCTGGCTCCCGGCCGCGCCTTTCAAGGGCTTGACGGCCGAACGCCTGGCCGACTACCACGGCCCCATGTATGCGCTGTTTGAAACCGAGTTCAACGTGCGCATGGTTCGCGCCGAAGAAAAAATACGCGCCGAGGCCGCCACTGACGGGCGGGAGCTGCTATTGAAAGTAGAGCGTGGAGCGCCGCTTTTGAGCGTGGAGCGCATCGCCTATACCTACAACGACGTGCCCATGGAGCTGCGCCGCGGCTACTACCGCACCGACACACACCACTATCACAACACACTGAACTGACACTGCGGCAGCCGGTGTTTTGTAATCATCATGTCAGCTACGACGGCACAAGCGCAGCAATTGCGAACTGTTGCGCAGGCAAACGCACTTTTCCCGACAAAAATTTCCGGCCATCCCTCGAAGCGGCCGGGATTCTTGCTGCATTGCAATAGAATTTCGGGTTGAGCCGCTTTGGCAGTTACAAAGCCGTTACTCAAAAACACAGAAAGCCAAGTATGTCCGAATCAGCGACAACCGTAGCGAAGAAGCGGCCCGAGTTCCGCAACATCAACGCCCTGACCGATCTCCCCACCTATCGTTTGCCTGCAGCAGGCTGGGTTTCCATCCTCCATCGCATCAGCGGGTTCATCATGTTTTTGCTGATGCCCTTCATCATCTGGATGTTCGACACCTCGATCTCTTCGGAAATCTCGTTTGAAAAATTCAAGGCCGCTTTCAATATCGGCATGCTGGGCCTTCCAGGCGTCATCTGGAAGCTGGTGGCGCTGGCCCTGATCTGGGCCTACCTGCACCACTTCATCGCCGGCCTGCGCCACCTCTGGATGGACACCAGCCACGCCGCCGTCAGCAAGGAATTCGGCACCCTGTCGGCCCGCGTCACCCTGGTGCTGAGCCTGGTCATGACAGCCGCCCTCGCCCTGAAGCTCTTCGGCGCCTACTAATTCTCAAGGAGCACAAAAATGGCAGTTAACTACGGCTCCAAGCGCATCGTTGTCGGTGCCCATTATGGTTTGCGCGACTGGCTCGCGCAGCGGATCACGGCCGCCCTGATGGCCCTCTTCACCTTGCTGGTCCTGGCCCAGGTCATCTTCAGCAAAGGCCCCATCGGCTACGACAAGTGGGCCGGCATCTTCTCGGCGCAATGGATGAAGACGCTGACCTTTGTGGTCATTTTTGCCCTGCTGTACCACGTGTGGGTCGGCATGCGCGACATCTGGATGGACTACGTCAAGCCGGCTTCCATCAAGCTGGTTCTGAATGTTTTCACGATTGTCTGGCTGGTCGCCTGCGCCGGCTGGGGCATTCAGGTCCTGTGGCGCCTATAAGCCGCACTGCCCACAGACCCGACAAAAAGACCGACACCCCACAAAATCATGACAGCAACCTCCAAACTCCCCAAGCGCAAATTTGACGTCGTCATCGTCGGTGCCGGCGGCTCCGGCATGCGCGCATCGTTGCAGCTGGCGCGCGCCGGCCTCAACGTGGCTGTGCTATCCAAAGTGTTCCCCACCCGCTCCCACACTGTTGCAGCACAAGGCGGCATCGGCGCCTCGCTCGGCAACATGAGCGAAGACAACTGGCACTACCACTTCTACGACACCGTCAAGGGCTCCGACTGGCTCGGCGACCAGGACGCGATCGAGTACATGTGCCGCGAGGCACCCAAGGTCGTGTATGACCTCGAGCACATGGGCATGCCTTTTGACCGCAACCCCGACGGCACGATTTACCAGCGCCCCTTCGGCGGCCACACGGCCAACTACGGCGAAAAACCCGTGCAGCGCGCCTGCGCGGCTGCTGACCGCACCGGCCACGCCATGCTGCACACGCTGTATCAGCAAAACGTCAAGGAAAAAACCAGCTTCTTCGTCGAATGGATGGCGCTGGACCTGATTCGCGATTCGGCCGGTGACGTCGTGGGCGTGACCGCCCTCGAAATGGAAACCGGCGACGTCCATATTTTTGAAGCCAAGACCACGCTGCTGGCCACCGGCGGCGCAGGCCGCATTTTTGCCGCGTCGACCAACGCCTTTATCAACACCGGCGACGGCCTGGGCATGGCGGCGCGCGCCGGCATCCCGCTCGAAGACATGGAGTTCTGGCAGTTCCACCCGACCGGCGTGGCTGGCGCCGGCGTGCTGCTGACCGAAGGCTGCCGCGGCGAAGGCGCCATCTTGCGCAACAGCAACGGCGAGCGCTTCATGGAACGCTATGCACCCACGCTGAAAGACCTGGCGCCGCGCGACTTCGTCTCGCGCTCGATGGACCAGGAAATCAAGGAAGGCCGTGGCTGCGGCCCCAACAAGGATTACATCCTGCTGGACATGACCCATCTGGGCGTGGACGCCATCATGAAGCGCCTGCCTTCGGTGTTCGAGATCGGCCACAACTTCGCCAACGTCGACATCACCAAGGAACCGATTCCCGTGGTGCCCACCATCCACTACCAGATGGGCGGCATCCCGACCAACATCCACGGCCAGGTGGTCACCCAGGACGCCAACAACCACAGCCAGATCGTCAACGGTTTGTATGCAGTGGGCGAATGCTCCTGCGTCAGTGTGCACGGCGCAAACCGCCTGGGCACCAACTCGCTGCTCGACCTGCTGGTGTTCGGCAAAGCTGCCGGCAACCACATCGTCGAGTTCGCCAAGACCACCGCGCACAAACCCTTGCCTGCTGACGCGGCCGACAAGACCCTGGCCCGCATCGCGCGCCTGGACAACGCAACCGACGGCGAATACGCGCAAGACGTGGCCAATGACCTGCGCGCCGCCATGCAGCAGCACGCCGGCGTGTTCCGCACGCAGGCCATCATGGATGAAGGCGTCGCCAAGATCGCCGCCCTGCGTGATCGTGTCAACAGCATCGGCCTCAAAGACAAGTCGAAGATTTTCAACACCGCGCGTATCGAAGCACTCGAAGTAGAAAACCTGATCGAAGCCGCGCAGGCCACCATCGTGTCGGCAGCCGCCCGCAAGGAAAGCCGCGGCGCG
The DNA here is from genome assembly GCF_056405935.1 of Polaromonas sp. P1_E3. NCBI lineage: Bacteria > Pseudomonadati > Pseudomonadota > Betaproteobacteria > Burkholderiales > Comamonadaceae > Polaromonas > Polaromonas sp. P1_E3. The sequence continues at coordinate 16,970 of NZ_JBFUBD010000016.1, read as the reverse complement.
CACTCGGTTGACGACTACGGCGATACGCCCGCACACCCGAACGGCCGCAACGACACCGATTGGCACAAGCACACGCTGTGGTACAGCGAGGGCAGCCGCCTGGCCTACAAGCCGGTGCAGATGAAGCCCCTGACCGTCGAGTCTGTGCCGCTGAAGACGCGCACGTTCTAAAAACAAGAACACGAACAAGACAGACGGCCCTGCGACCCACAAGAAGCGAGAACCCCATGACCAAACGCACCTTCAAGATATACCGCTACGATCCGGACACCGATGCCAAGCCCTACATGCAGACCATCGAAGTGGAACTCGACGGCCACGAGCGCATGCTGCTGGACGCGTTGATGAAGCTGAAGGCACAGGACCCCACCATCAGMTTTCGCCGCTCGTGCCGCGAAGGCGTGTGCGGCTCTGACGCCATGAACATCAACGGCAAGAATGGCCTGGCGTGCCTGACCAACATGCGCACGCTGCCCGAAGTCATCATCCTGAAGCCGCTGCCGGGCCTGCCCGTGGTGCGCGACCTGATCGTCGACATGACGCAGTTCTTCAAGCAGTACAACTCGATCAAGCCCTACCTGATCAACGACAACGTGCCGCCGGAAAAAGAGCGCCTGCAGAGCCCTGAAGAGCGCGATGAACTCAACGGCTTGTACGAGTGCATTCTGTGCGCCAGCTGCTCCACGTCGTGCCCCAGCTTCTGGTGGAACCCCGACAAGTTCGTCGGCCCGGCCGGCCTGCTGCAGGCCTACCGCTTCATCGCCGACAGCCGCGACGAAGCCACCGCCGAGCGCCTGGACAACCTGGAAGACCCATACCGCCTGTTCCGCTGCCACAYCATCATGAACTGCGTCGATGTCTGCCCCAAGGGTCTGAACCCGACCAAGGCGATTGGCAAGATCAAGGAAATGATGGTCCTGAGGACTGTCTAAAGAAGATATCGGTCACACGGAACATGGAAACCGCCAACGCCCTGCTGGACGAGCGTGCCCTGAGCAAGCTCAAGTGGCGTTGCCGGCGCGGCCTGCTCGAAAATGATCTGCTGATTGAGCGCTTTTTTTTGACGCATGAAGCCACGCTAACCGTCAGGCAGGCTAAAGGGTTAAATGATTTAATGGACTTGTCTGACAACGATTTGCTGGACCTGCTGTTAAAAAGAAAAGTTGCAGGCCAGTTGCCCGATGAAGCAGCCAAGGCAAGCGCCTCTACTTCTGAAGCCCATGAAGTCTTAAAGTTGCTGCAGCCCGCAGCGCCAGCCCCTGGTCACGCGCCCGTCACCCATTGACACTGATACGAAAGAAAGAAGCAAGAAATGAAGCTAGCTGACAACAAAGCCACCCTGTCCTTCAGCAACGGCAGCCCCAGCATCGAGTTGCCGGTCTACCAGGGCAGTGTGGGCCCGGACGTCGTGGATATCCGCAAGCTGTATGCCCAGACCGGCATGTTCACCTATGACCCCGGTTTCCTTTCGACCGCTGCGTGCCAGTCAGCCATCACTTATATCGACGGCGACAAGGGTGAGTTGTTGTACCGCGGCTATCCGATCGAGCAGCTGGCCACCAACTGCGACTACATGGAAACCTGCAACCTGTTGCTGTACGGCGAGTTGCCGAATGTCGAACAGAAAAAGGATTTCGTCAGCCGCGTGACCAACCACACCATGGTCAATGAGCAGATGCAGTTTTTCCTGCGCGGCTTCCGCCGTGACGCGCACCCGATGGCCATCATGACCGGCCTGGTCGGCGCCTTGTCTGCCTTCTACCATGACAGCACCGACATCACCAACCCTGAGCACCGCGACATCTCCGCCATCCGCCTGATCGCCAAGATGCCGACGCTGGTCGCCATGGCTTACAAGTACACCGTGGGCCAGCCCTACATGTACCCCAAGAACAACCTGAGCTACGCCGGCAACTTCCTGCACATGATGTTTGCCACGCCGTGCGAAGAGTACAAGGTCAACCCCGTGCTTGAGCGCGCGCTGGACCGCATCTTCATCCTGCACGCAGACCACGAGCAGAACGCATCGACCTCCACCGTACGCCTGTGCGGCTCGTCCGGCACCAACCCGTTTGCAGCGATTGCTGCCGGCGTGGCCTGCCTCTGGGGCCCGGCCCACGGCGGCGCCAACGAAGCGGCACTCAACATGCTGGGCGACATTCAGAAGGCCGGCGGCATCGAAAAAATCGGCGACTTCATCAAGCAGGTCAAGGACAAGAACTCCGGCGTCAAGCTGATGGGTTTTGGCCACCGCGTCTACAAAAACTATGACCCGCGCGCCAAGCTCATGCAGGAAACCTGCAAGGAAGTGCTCAAGGAAATGGGCCTTGAAAACGACCCCTTGTTCAAGCTGGCCATGGCCCTGGAAAAGATCGCCCTGGAAGACGAATACTTCGTGTCGCGCAAGCTCTACCCCAACGTCGACTTCTACTCCGGCATCGTGCAGCGCGCCATCGGCATCCCGGTGCCGCTGTTCACGGCGATTTTTGCGCTGGCCCGCACCGTCGGCTGGATCGCCCAGCTCAACGAAATGATCGGTGACCCCGAGTACAAGATCGGCCGCCCGCGCCAGCTGTTCACCGGCTCCACGACCCGCCAGGTGTTGCCGCTGGCCAAGCGCTAAGCCACTGCGCGTTGACGCAAAGCCCGCCCGTGGCAGCACCGGCGGGCTTTTTCACGCCCAGCCCTTGTCGCTACACTTTTGATAGCTGCTCGCGCACGCCCTTATTGGTCTGGGGCCTTAAAACAACCAAAACACGTGTCTTCGCTGAAAACGCCTCCCGGCAAGCAGGGCATCGCGCATTGCGATGACAAAACCCCATTTCTGGTAGCAAAATAGCGATTCACCATCGTAGAACACGATGACATTGCACCCAGGCCCCAATGAAAAGCTCCGAACGCAACTTTGCCCGCCGCATCGACCTGACCTCGCTTCAGCTCTTTGTGGCCGTGTGCGAGCTGGGCAGCATCGGCAAGGCGGCCGAGCGCGAATTCATTGCCGCCTCTGCCGTGAGCAAGCGCCTTAGCGACCTCGAAGCCACGCTGGACACCCCGCTGCTGTACCGCCACACCCGCGGCGTTGACCTGACACCCGCCGGCGAAAGCCTGCTGCACCACGCCCGCTCGGTGCTGTTCAGCCTGGAGAAAATGCAGGGCGAGCTCAGCGAATACGCCGACGGCGTGCGCGGCCATGTGCGCGTGCACGCCAGCATCTCGGCCATCGTGCAATTTTTGCCCGAAGACCTGGGCGCCTTCACCCGCGAGCATTCCGGCATCAAGATCGACCTGGAAGAACACCTGAGCACCGAAGTCGTCCGTGCGGTACAGGAAGGCGCGGCCGACCTGGGCATTTGCAACACCGCCGACGGCGCGGGCGACCTGCAGGTACTGCCCTACCGCACCGATAAATTGGTATTGATTGTGCCCAGAGGCCACGCCCTGTGTGCGCGAGGCGCTATCAAATTCGAAGCAGCCCTGGACTACGACCAGGTCGGGCTGCACTCCAACAGCTCGATTTACCTGGCCATGCGTGAAGCAGCCGCGAGGCTGGGCCGGACCATCAAGCTGCGCATCCACGTCACCGGCCTGGACGCCATGTGCCGCATGATCCACAACGGGCTGGGCGTGGGCGTGATGCCGCAGCGCGCCTTTGAACTCATGCACGGCGTCGGCGAGCTGGAGTCCATCCCGCTGCTGGACACCTGGGCCGAACGCCAGATCCAGCTGGTGGCGCGAGACTTTTCCACACTGCCGCTAACGGCCCGGCTGCTGGTGGAACACCTCACGCAGCCCGCCACACCGCACACCAACGCGGGCCAAGCTGCCAGAACCGCAGCCATGGCTGCGAGTGCAGCGGCCTAAAATCACCCCCACGACAGACGATAACGAGAGACCACGAAGGACACCATGGGACGCACCCTCTACGACAAAATCTGGGACGAGCACGTCGTTCATACCGAAGACGACGGCACGGCCATCCTCTACATTGACCGCCACCTGGTGCACGAAGTCACCAGCCCACAGGCGTTTGAAGGCCTGCGCGAGGCCGGCCGCAAGGTCTGGCGCATCAGCTCCATCGTGGCGACTGCCGACCACAACACGCCCACCACCGGCTGGGAGCTCGGCTACGACGGCATCACCGACCTGGTCAGCAAGGAACAGATCACCACGCTGGACAGCAACATCAAGGAATTCGGCGCGGCCGCCTTCTTTCCCTTCCTCTCCAAGCGCCAGGGCATCGTGCACGTCATCGGGCCCGAAAGCGGCGCCACCCTTCCCGGCATGACGGTCGTCTGCGGCGACTCACACACCTCCACCCACGGCGCCTTTGGCGCGCTGGCGCACGGCATCGGCACCAGCGAAGTCGAGCACGTGATGGCGACGCAAACCCTGCTGGCCAAAAAAGCCAAAAACATGCTCGTCAAGGTTGAAGGCAAGCTCGCGCCCGGCCTGACCGGCAAAGACATCGTGCTCGCCATCATCGGCAAGATCGGCACGGCCGGTGGCACGGGTTACACGATTGAATTCGCCGGCTCGGCGATTCGTGCGCTCAGCATGGAAGGCCGCATGACGGTCTGCAACATGGCGATTGAAGCCGGCGCCCGCGCCGGCCTGGTGGCGGTAGACCAGAAAACCATTGATTACGTCAAAGGCCGCCTGCTCTCGCCCACCGGCGTCGAATGGGACATGGCCGTGAAATACTGGAACACGCTGCACTCGGACGCCGACGCGAAGTTTGACGCCGTCGTCGAGCTCGACGCCAGCCAGATCCTGCCGCAAGTCACCTGGGGCACTTCGCCCGAAATGGTGCTGTCCATCGACGACCGCGTGCCCGACCCCGACAAGGAAAAAGACGCCAACAAGCGCGATGCCATCGAACGCGCACTGAAGTACATGGGCCTGGAGCCCGGCAAGGCGCTGAACGACTTGTACATCGACAAGGTGTTCATCGGCTCCTGCACCAACAGCCGCATCGAGGACATGCGCGAGGCCGCCGCCGTCATCAAAAAGATCGGCCAGAAGGTCGCCAAGAACGTGAAGCTTGCGCTGGTCGTTCCGGGCTCGGGCCTGGTCAAGGAACAGGCCGAGCGCGAGGGCCTGGACAAGATTTTTGTGGCCGCCGGCTTTGAATGGCGCGAACCCGGCTGCTCGATGTGCCTGGCCATGAACGCCGACCGGCTGGAGCCGGGCGAGCGCTGCGCATCGACCAGCAACCGCAACTTCGAAGGCCGGCAAGGCGCGGGTGGCCGCACGCACCTGGTGAGCCCCGCGATGGCCGCCGCTGCTGCCGTTCACGGCCACTTTGTCGACATTAGAAAATTCTCCTAAAGAGCCGCACCATGCAGAAATTCACCGTACACAAGGGCCTGGTCGCCCCGATGGACCGCGAGAACGTCGACACGGACGCCATCATTCCCAAGCAGTTCCTCAAGTCCATCCGCAAGACCGGCTTTGGCCCCAACCTGTTTGACGAATGGCGCTACCTGGACGCAGGCTTCCCAGGCCAGGACCCGGCCAGCCGCAAGCCCAACCCTGATTTCGTACTGAACCAGCCGCGCTACGCGGGCGCCTCCATCCTGCTGGCACGCAAGAATTTCGGCTGCGGCTCCTCGCGGGAGCACGCACCCTGGGCGCTGGACCAATACGGCTTTCGCGCGATCATTGCGCCGAGCTATGCCGACATTTTCTTCAACAACAGCTTCAAGAACGGCCTGCTGCCCATCGTGCTGCCCGAGGCGCAGGTGGCGCAGCTGTTCGACGAAGCGCTGGCCTTCCCCGGCTACCAGCTCACCGTTGACCTGGAGCGCCAGGTGATCGTGAAGCCGCAAGGCGAGGAGCTCCCGTTCGACGTGCAGGCTTTCCGCAAATACTGCCTGCTCAACGGACTGGACGACATTGGCCTCACCTTGCGCCAGAGCGACAAGATCAAGGCTTTTGAAGCCGAGCGCCTGGCAACCAAGCCGTGGCTGAACCACACGGTGGCAGGCTAATTAACAACCAAATCGTGCTCTAGCCCAATAAGGGCAAGCGCAAGCAGCTATAAAAAAGATAGTAAAAATGAAAATCGCAATTCTCCCGGGTGACGGCATCGGCACCGAAATCGTCGCGGAAGCCGTCAAGGTACTGAAGGCGCTTGACCTCAAGTTTGAGAGCGAAAGCGCACTGGTTGGCGGCGCAGCCTATGAGGCGCACGGCCATCCCTTGCCCGAAAGCACGCTCAAATTAGCCAGGGAAGGCGACGCCGTGTTGTTTGGCGCTGTCGGCGACTGGAAATACGACACGCTGGACCGGCCGCTGCGGCCCGAACAGGCCATCCTGGGCCTGCGCAAGAACCTGGGCCTGTTCGCCAACTTCCGCCCAGCCATCTGCTACGCCCAATTGGTGGACGCCTCCAGCCTGAAACGCGAATTGGTGTCCGGCCTCGACATCCTCATCATCCGCGAGCTGACCGGCGACATCTACTTCGGCCAGCCACGCGGCCGCCGCGTCTCGCCCGACGGCCACTTCCCCGGCGCCGAGGAGGCCTTCGACACCATGCGCTACTCACGCCCCGAGATCGAGCGTATTGCCCACGTCGCCTTCCAGGCTGCCCGCAAACGTGACAAGCGCGTCACCAGCGTCGACAAGGCCAATGTGCTGGAAACCTTCCAGCTCTGGAAAGACGTGGTCACCGAGGTTGGCAAGCAGTATCCCGACGTCGCGCTGGACCACATGTATGTGGACAACGCCGCGATGCAGCTGGTGAAGGCACCGAAAAAGTTCGACGTGGTCGTCACCGGCAACATGTTTGGCGACATCCTGAGCGACGCCGCCGCCATGCTGACCGGCTCTATCGGCATGCTGCCCTCGGCCAGCCTGAACGACAAAAACCAGGGCCTGTACGAGCCCAGCCACGGCAGCGCACCCGACATTGCGGGCAAGGGCGTGGCCAATCCACTGGCCACCATCCTGAGCGCAGCCATGATGCTGCGCTTCAGCCTGAACCAGCCCGAAGCCGCCGCCCGCATTGAAAAGGCTGTCGATGCCGTGCTGAGCCAGGGGCTGCGCACGCCTGATATCTACAGCGAAGGCACGACCAAGGTCGGCACGGTGGAGATGGGCAACGCAGTTGTCAAAGCCCTGGCCTGACGTTTTTTTGCCGCAAATTGACGCCCCCACGCTTTTCACTTCGTGTAATGCGCTGCCCCCCGAGGGGGCGCATTTTTCCTTGGGGCGGCCCGGCGGAAAAACCTCTTTGACGTTTTTTCGCCGCAAAACCAGCCCTTTGCCGGCGGTTTTGGCGGCTGTCAGCCCCGGTAAAGGCTGGCCTGGCTACAATTAAGACTATGCGCAAAAACCCCGCACTCACCCGCTTCATCGCCGCTTCGCGCGCGATCGGCGCTGCGCCGGTTTTTGCCCAGATCACCAAAACGACCACCATTAAAGGCTAGCAAGCCTGGTTCGTCGTGCCCTGCCGGCTCGATGAGCCGGGCCAAAAAGCCTTATTTTTGACTTTTTGAAGGGCAACGCAATGAAACTCAAAGGCAATCTCACGGGGCTCGTCGGCTGGCGCGGCATGGTCGGCTCGGTCCTGATCGATCGCATGCAGGCTGAAGGCGACTTCGACCTGATCGAGCCGGTGTTCTTTTCGACCTCCAACGCCGGCGGCAAAGCCCCGGCCCAGGCGAAGAATGAGACCACGCTGAAAAACGCCTTTGACATTGAAGCGCTGAAAAAATGCGACGTCATCATCACGGCGCAAGGCGGCGACTATACCTCTGAAGTTTTCCCCAAGCTGCGCGCGGCGGGCTGGACAGGCCACTGGATCGACGCAGCCTCCACGCTGCGCATGAACGACGACGCCGTCATCATCCTGGACCCCGTCAACCTGCCGGTCATCCAGAACGCCATGGCCAAGGGCGGCAAGAACTGGATCGGCGGCAACTGTACGGTCAGCTGCATGCTGATGGGCGTGGGTGCGCTGTACAAAGCCGGCCTGGTCGAGTGGATGACCAGCATGACCTATCAGGCGGCTTCGGGCGGCGGTGCCCAGCATATGCGTGAGTTGCTGACGCAATACGGCACCCTCAACAGCGAAGTCCGTGCCCTGCTGGATGACCCAAAATCCGCCATCCTGGAAATCGACCGGCGTGTGCTGGCCAAGCAGCAATCGCTGAGCGGCGACGAAACGGCCAACTTCGGCGTGCCGCTGGGCGGCTCACTGATCCCCTGGATCGACAAGGATCTGGGCAATGGCATGAGCAAGGAAGAATGGAAGGGCGGCGCGGAAACCAACAAGATTCTCGGCCAGGGCGCCAGCTTCGGCGCGGCCGAGACGCCGGTCGACGGGTTCTGCGTACGCATCGGTGCCATGCGCTGCCACAGCCAGGCATTGACCTTCAAGCTGAAGAAGGACGTGCCGCTGGCCGATATAGAAGCCATGATTGCCGCCGACAACGAATGGGTCAAAGTCGTGCCCAACACGCGTGAAGCCTCCATCAAGGACCTCACGCCCGTAGCAGTGACCGGCACCATGCAGATTCCCGTCGGCCGCCTGCGCAAGCTGGCCATGGGCCCCGATTACCTGGGCGCCTTCACCGTGGGTGACCAGCTGCTTTGGGGCGCAGCCGAACCGCTGCGCCGCATGCTGCGCATCCTGCTTAAAGGCTGAATTAATTGACGTGAGCGGTTGCCAACATGTTGCCGCCCATCCGTAACCACTTGTTTCTGCGCGTTGTGGTCTGACAACATCCGGAACTTGTAAGTTCATGCTAACTCGATGTGTCAAAACTTAAGTGGTGTCTTAGCTTGTCAGCCTAATGCCTTGATGTTAAGGTTGTTTTTCGAAAATTCGCATCGAGGTTTTTGTGCGCTTAAGCAGAATAAAGTTACATGCAGACCGAGCACTGGAGGCTCCCAACCCCATGAATAAACGCGGTCGTTGGCGTATTGGCGCCTTGGCAAGTGCCATCGCATTGCTGGGTAGCCTGGCAAGTCTTGAAGCCCACGCGCTTGCGCTGGGCCGGATCACCGTTCAATCGGCGCTGGGCGAACCCCTTCGCGCCGAAATTGATATCACGGACCTCAAGCCCGATGAAGCAGCCAGCCTTCGGGCCGGCGTTGCACCGGCTGAAGCCTTCAAGGCGGCAGGCATGGAATACGGCTCGGTGGTTACCGGCGTCGAAGTCAGCCTGCAGCGCCGGGCGGACGGTCGGGCCTTTTTGCGGTTGAGCAGTAACCGCCCCGTGACCGAACCGTTCGTGGACCTCATCCTCGAAGCCAATTGGTCGAATGGGCGAATTACGCGCGACTACACCATGCTGTTTGACCCGCCGGCCCTGCGCTCCGGCAACACCGCGGTTGCACCCACCGCGCCTGTTCTGTCCCGCCCAGCTTCCCCCAATGCAGCGCCGCCCGCCAAAGGGATCGCATCCATCCCCTATTCGCCCTCAGGCTCCAGTTCCGGCACCGCCAGGTCCGCACCCGCCGCGAAGGCACCTGCGGCAAAGGTAGAAAAGGCGCCCGCCGGCGATACCCAGGTCACCGTCAAATCTGGCGACACCGCAGGCAAGATCGCCGCCCAGAACAAGCCGTCCAGCATTTCGCTGGACCAGATGCTGGTCGCCCTGCTCCGGAGCAATCCCGATGCCTTCATTGGCGGGAACGTCAACCGCATCAAATCCGGCGCCGTGCTGGATATTCCGACGGCAGAATCAGCAAGCGCCATTTCGCCGGGCGAAGCCACCCAGACCATCGTTGCGCAAAGCAAGGACTTCAACACTTTCCGCCGCAAGCTGGCAGAAGGCGTGCCGGCCGCACAGGTTGCCGGGGCCGACCGCCAGGCTGGCGGCAAGGTAGAAGCCAAGGTGGAAGACCGGGCTCCTGCCAGCGCCACTCCGGACAAGCTCACCTTGTCCAAGGGGGCCGTCAAAGGCAAGGCAGCCACGGCCGCCGAAGAAAAAATCGCCAAGGAGCGACAGGCTAAAGAGGCATCAACGCGGGTCGCGGAGCTGTCAAAAAATATCAGCGACCTCAGCAAACTGGGCGGTGGTCCTGCAGCGACAGCTGCACCCGCAGCCAGCGCGCCCAAAACACCGGGTGTGGCGGTTCCAGCCCCCTCCAATGTCGCGGTGCCAACACCTGCGGCAGCTCCTGCGGCCACGCCACCGTCCGTTACCGCATCCGCCGCATCCACTACGGCGCCTGCACCAGCGACACAGGCTGCCAGCGCAGCTGCCGCCACGACGCCGGCCGCGGCGATGGCGCCAGCCTCTTCAGCCTCTGCACCAACCGCAAGTGCCGATCCGCTTGCAGCGGCATCACAACCTGCCCCTGCAGCCAGCGAACCCGCCGCCCCCGTGGCGGTGGCTCCAGCGGCACCCAAAAAGCCGGTTGTTGTACCACCACCCCCTCCTGAACCCAGCCTGATTGATGAACTGCTGGAAAACCCCCTCGTATTGCCGGGCGTAGGTCTTCTGGTTGCGTTGCTCGCCGGATTCGGTTTTTACCGGTACCGCCAGCGCGCTGGCGGGGCTCAGGTCGACAGTTCTTTCCTTGAAAGCAGGCTGCAGCCCGATTCTTTTTTCGGCGCCAGCGGCGGCCAAAGAATTGACACGAATGAAGGCAACGCCACAGGCTCGTCCCTGGTGTATTCGCCCAGTCAATTGGATGCCGCTGGCGACGTCGACCCCGTAGCCGAAGCCGATGTGTACCTCGCTTATGGACGCGACCTCCAGGCGGAGGAAATCCTCAAGGAGGCGATGCGCACCAGCCCCATGCGGGTGGCCATTCACGCCAAGCTGATGGAAATCTATGCCAAACGCCGCGACAGCAAGGCGTTTGAAACCGTCGCCATTGAAGCCTTCAATCTGACTCACGGCAATGGCCCCGAATGGGCGTACATCACCGAAATGGGCCGGGAGCTGGATCCCTCGAATCCAATGTACCAGCCTGGCGGACAGCCCGCCGGCACGGCTGCTGCGGGTGGAACCTCGGCGTTCAGCCCTGGCGGTACCGTAGCCATGGTGGCTCAACCGGTCAATGTCCCTGCGCCAACACCGGCCGTTGACGTCGATCTCGACCTGGATTTCTCGCTCGGCGATGAACCCGACACAGCCACAGCACCAGCGGCAATATCGGCGCCCGTTGCACCAAAACCGGTTGCACCTCCCGCTGCCAAAAAGCCCGAACCCGCAAGCGCCCTGAACATGGATTTCAGCAGTGCAACGGTTGCCATGCCTACGGCTACGCCGCCGGCGCCGGTCGCGGCCAAACCTGCTGAAGCGGCCCCTGAAATTTCCTTTCTGTCTGAAGGGTTGAACTTCGAGCCCGAGCCTTTCGTCCCGCCAGCCAAGCCGGTGCCTCCGGTGAAGGCCGCTCCGGCCCCGGCCCCCGCCCCGGCAGCTGCCGACAGCGGCATGCTGGAATTTGACCTGGGTTCGCTTTCACTTGACCTGAATGGTCCGACAACAGAAAGCCCCGCCCTTCCGGTTGAAACATCTTCTTCGGACGATCCGCTAGAAACCAAGTTCATGCTGGCCGAAGAGTTCCGCTCGCTGGGCGACACGGACGGCGCCCGTTCACTGGCCGAAGAAGTGCTGGCCGAAGCCAGCGGCCCCCTGAAAGTCAAGGCGCAGGCGTTCCTGAACGCCTTGGCGTGAGCGCAGCCTGAACGCGCTGCGTTCACTGCGCGCCGGTCGGGTTCAGCCGTGAGGATTGCACTCGGCGTCAGCTACAGCGGTACTGCCTACGAGGGCTGGCAAAGCCAGCTCTCGGGCAACACCGTACAAGACAAGCTGGAGCTGGCGCTGGGCAAGTTTGCCGCCCAGCCGATCCGCACTCTCTGCTGTGGGCGCACCGACGCTGGCGTGCATGCGCTGATGCAGGTGGTGCACTTCGACACACCGCTGCAGCGAGACATTGCCTCATGGGTGCGAGGCACCAACACTTTTTTGCCTGGTGACATCGCGGTGCAGTGGGCGCGTGAAGTTCCGGACGAGTTTCATTGCCGCGGCAGCGCTATTGCCCGCCGGTACGCGTATGTGGTGCTTGAGTCACCCGTGCGCCCCAGTGTCGAGGCGGGCCGTGTCGGCTGGGTCTACCGTCCATTGGACGGCGAGGCCATGCGGCACGCCGTCACCCACCTCATTGGCGAACACGATTTCAGTTCTTTCCGGGCCGCCCAGTGCCAGGCCAAATCTCCCGTCAAAACCATCAGCCGGATCGACATTTCCGAGCGGGCCGGTTTGGGCTCCAAATACTGGCGCTTCGAGTTCGAGGCCAATGCCTTTTTGCACCACATGATCCGCAACATCATGGGCTGCCTCGTGGCCGTCGGTCAAGGCAACCATCCGCCCGACTGGCTGGCCGAGGTCCGGGACGCCCGTAGCCGCGACGTCGCAGCTCCTACCTTTTCACCGGACGGCCTGTACTTTCTGGGCCCTGTCTACGAAGACCACTACGGCCTCCCGAATCGCACGGCGGCCTATGATTGGATTCCATGATCGCCCCCACGCTTTTCACTTCGTGTAATGCGCTGCCCCCCGCGGGGGCCACTGCGCCTGCGGCCCGGCAAAGCCGGTTCCGCGGCCCCTGCTGGAATGAAAAACTCCTATGCGGTCCTCAGTTGGGGGCTGGCTTATGACCTCCTCTCCGCCCGTGCGCACCAGAATCAAGATCTGCGGCCTCACCCGTGAGGAGGACGTGGACGCCGCCGTCGCGGCGGGCGCCGATGCGGTCGGGTTTGTGATGTACGAGGCCAGCCCGCGCTACGTGACGCCCGAGCGTGCCGCCGCGTTGGCGCACCGCCTGCCTCCCTTCGTGACGCCCGTGCTGCTTTTTGTCAATGCACCCGCTACAAAAATCATAGCTGCTTGCGCACGTGTACCAACGGCTTTTCTGCAATTTCACGGTGATGAAACACCCGAGGCCTGTCTGGAGGTGGGCCGGCCCTTCATGCGGGCCGCACGCATTCCGCTAGATGAAAAGCCACCTGAAAACACACAGGAAATCCGTGCCCGCTTTGATCTCGTAAAATACGCCCAGGACTTCAAGGCCGCACAAGCCATTCTGCTCGACGCTCATGTCGAAGGTTATGGTGGCGGCGGGAAAACATTCAATTGGTCACTTCTTCCTCCAAACGTCAGCGCTCACCTCGTTTTGTCTGGTGGATTGACGCCTGCAAACGTGATCGATGGCATTTTGCAAGTCAGGCCGCGTTGCACAACGCTGGCCGTTGATGTCAGTTCGGGCGTCGAGATTTCCAGGGGAATCAAAAGCGCCGACAAGATCAACCAGTTTGTAGCGGCCGTGCGCGCCGCCGACGAACTCCTTGCAAAGAGTCCCAACCATGTACGAGTACCACCAGCCTGACGTTTCAGGCCATTTCGGAATTTACGGCGGCAGTTTTGTTTCAGAAACCCTGACCCACGCCATCAACGAGCTCAAAGACGCTTACGCCAAATACCAGCATGATCCGGAGTTCATCGCTGAATTTCACTCCGAGCTGGCGCATTTTGTAGGCCGCCCTTCCCCGATCTACCACGCCGCGCGCATGAGCCGTGAACAAGGCGGGGCGCAGATTTACCTCAAGCGCGAAGATCTGAACCACACCGGCGCGCACAAGATCAACAACACCATCGGGCAAGCCATGCTGGCGCGCCGCATGGGCAAGCCGCGCGTCATTGCCGAAACCGGCGCCGGACAGCATGGAGTGGCCACAGCCACCATCTGCGCCCGCTACGGCCTGGAATGCGTGGTCTACATGGGCAGCGAAGACGTCAAGCGCCAAAGCCCCAATGTCTACCGCATGAATCTTCTGGGCGCCACCGTGGTGCCGGTGGAAAGCGGCAGCAAGACGCTGAAAGACGCGCTCAACGAAGCCATGCGCGACTGGGTCGCCAACGTGGACAACACCTTCTACATCATCGGYACGGTGGCSGGCCCSCATCCCTACCCCATGATGGTSCGCGACTTCCAGAGCGTGATCGGCACCGAGTGCCTGCAGCAGATGCCGGAGTTCATTGGCACCAGGCAGCCCGACGCCGTAATCGCCTGCGTGGGCGGCGGCAGCAACGCCATGGGCATTTTTCACCCCTATATCCAGCATGCCAAAACCCGCCTGATCGGCGTCGAGGCCGCGGGCGAAGGGCTGGACAGTGGCAAACACTCCGCATCGCTGCAGCGCGGCCTGCCAGGCGTGCTGCACGGCAACCGCACCTATGTGCTGCAAGACGACGATGGGCAGGTCACTGAAACGCACAGCATCAGCGCGGGCCTCGATTATCCGGGCGTCGGCCCCGAACACGCTTTCCTCAAGGACATTGGCCGTGCCGAATACATCGGCATCACCGACACCGAGGCGCTGGAAGCCTTTCACTACCTGTGCCGCACTGAGGGCATCATCCCGGCGCTTGAGTCCAGCCATGCCGTGGCTTGTGCCATGAAGATGGCGCGCACCATGCGCCCGGACCAAAGCCTGCTCGTCAATCTGTCAGGCCGGGGCGACAAAGACATCGGCACGGTGGCCGACCTCTCGGGCGCTGATTTTTACGACAGGCCTTCCATGCGGGGCCTGTCCGTCAAAGGCGGTGCAGCATCCGCAGCATCGTTCGACGCCAGCGGCGCCAAAGGCAGCGGGGTGCAGTCATGAGCCGCATTGTCTCCACGTTCTCTGCGCTGAAAACCCAGGGCCGCAAGGCTTTGATCCCTTATGTCACGGCGGGCTTTCCCTTTGCCGACGTCACACCCGAGCTGATGCACGCCATGGTGGCCGGCGGCGCCGACGTGATTGAGCTTGGCGTGCCCTTTTCCGACCCCAGCGCCGACGGCCCTGTCATCCAGAAGGCCGGTGAAAAAGCCCTGTCCCTCGGTATCGGCCTGGCCCAGGTGTTGGACATGGTTCGCCAGTTCCGCACCAAAGACAGCACCACGCCCGTGGTGTTGATGGGCTACGCCAACCCGGTCGAACGCTACGACATCAAGCACGGCGGCAGCAAAACCGAAAGCGCCTTTATCCGCGATGCCGCAGCGGTGGGCGTGGACGGCGTGCTGATCGTCGACTACCCGCCCGAGGAATGCGTGGAATTCGCTGCCCGGCTGCGCGCCCATGGCATGGATTTGATCTTCCTGCTGGCTCCCACCAGCACCGATGCCCGCATGGCGCAGGTGGCCCAAGTTGCCAGCGGCTACGTGTACTACGTCTCGCTCAAGGGCGTGACGGGTGCCGGCACGCTGGACGTGGACGCGGTGGAGGCCATGCTCCCCCGCATCCGCAAGCACGTGAGCGTACCCGTCGGTGTGGGCTTCGGCATTCGCGACGCCGCTACGGCCAAGGCCATCGGCAAGGTGGCTGACGCGGTGGTGATCGGCAGCAAGATCATCCAGCTGATTGAAAAACAGCCGCGTGCCACGGTTGCAGCGGTTGCGCACGACTTCCTGAAAGAAATCCGTACTGCTTTGGACTGACTTTTAATGGGCGAAACCCGGCGCATAATTGCGCTTTTCGCCCGGCAAACCCGTCTGGATGCCGCCCGACACCCTAAGGACTTATTCGATGTCTTGGTTAGAAAAACTCCTCCCGCCCAAAATCAGCCCCACCGATCCGACCGAGCGTCGAAGTGTGCCGGAAGGACTGTGGATCAAGTGCCCGAGTTGCGAAGCCGTGCTCTACAAGACCGATCTGGAAAAAAACCAGAACGTCTGTCCGCAGTGCAGCCATCACCATCGCATAGGCGCGCGCGCGCGGCTCGACGCATTCCTCGACCCCGAAGGCCGCTATGAGCTTGGCCAGGAAGTGCTGCCCGTCGACGCCCTTAAATTCAAGGRCAGCCGCAAATACCCCGAACGCCTGAAAGAAGCCCTGGAGAACACCCAAGAAACCGACGCCCTGGTGGTGATGGGCGGCGCCGTTCACAGCATCGGCGTCGTGGTCGCTTGCTTTGAGTTCGACTTCATGGGCGGCAGCATGGGCAGCGTGGTGGGCGAGCGCTTTGTGCGCGGCGTGCATGCGGCCATTGAACAAAAAGTGCCTTTTATCTGCTTTACCGCCACCGGCGGCGCCCGCATGCAGGAAGGCCTTTTGAGCCTGATGCAGATGGCTAAAACCAATGCCGCCCTAACCCGCCTGGCCAAAAAAGGCCTGCCCTACATCAGCGTGCTAACCGACCCGACCATGGGCGGCGTGAGCGCCGGCTTTGCTTTTGTGGGCGATATCGTGATTGCCGAGCCCAAAGCCCTGATCGGTTTTGCCGGCCCGCGAGTTATCGAATCTACCGTACGGGTGACTTTGCCGGAGGGCTTCCAGCGCGCCGAGTTCCTGCAGACAAAAGGCGCGGTCGACCTGATTTGCGATCGCAGGGAACTGCGCAAGACCGTCGCCAATTCGCTCGCCATGCTGCTGCGCCAGCCGGCCGACGCCGTCAGTTAAAAATCGGCACCCTGGCAAACGTCGAAACGCTTGAAAAGCCCCAGAAGCAAGCCGTATTAGCCGCCGCAAAAGTTCACCGCACGGGTCACATGGGATGATGTGGTTCACGGCACCCCAAAGCACGATGAGACCATGCCAGAAGCCCTGACGCTGAGCTCCCTCCCCCTCTTCCCCCTGGGCGCGGTTCTTTACCCCGGCGGCGTGCTGCCGCTGCGCATTTTTGAGGTTCGCTACCTCGACATGATCGGGAAATGCCACAAAGCCGGCGCGCCCTTCGGCGTTGTTTCGCTTACGGAGGGATCCGAGGTACGCCGGCGCGCCGACGTCGGCACTCCAGGTAATGACGGTTTTGCGCACGAAGCATTCAGCACCGTCGGCACTTTGGCCACCATCACCGAGTTCTCCATTCCGCAGCCGGGCCTCATGGTCATTCGTTGCACCGGCGCACAGCGTTTTGAAATCTCCCGCCGCGAAAAACTCAAGCACGGCCTATGGATTGCCGATGTCACGCGGCTTGAAGACGACCAGCCTGTCGCCATTCCGGCCGACCTGCAAGGCACTGCCG
>NZ_JBFUBD010000015.1:0-43334 GCF_056405935.1 Polaromonas sp. P1_E3 | reverse complement strand
GCCCGGCGGCAGCGTGGAATACAACAACGAAGAGGCCGGCGCCGAGTGGATGCAGCGCCTGACCAACGCCTTTCCCAAGTTCGCCTGGATCAACCCCGAGCCGCAGGGCGTCTGGCAGTACCGGCAAAGCATCAGCGTGATCCAGCAACTGGTGAACCAGCGCATGTACCCGCTGACCATCAAGGGGCTGGAAGAAGCCATGCGCCTGCTGTCCAAATAAATCGCCGCTGGGCAGCAGGCGCTTGTCTCCTACACAAACAGGCAGAAGGGCTCAAGTAAACTGCCCCGGTGACCCCTCCCAGCCCCTACAGCATCCTCTGCGCGCGGACGGCCACCCCAGGACTGACCAGCACCGGTTTCATCCCTGCCGTTGCCCTCTTGGCGATGTTCCTTGCGCCGCCGGTCGCCGCGCAAACGGCCGCGCCCATGGACAGCACGGCCATGCCTCCCTCCGGCGTGACGCAGACCGCCCCCGCCCCCCTGCCTCCGCCCCAGAAGGTCGCACCCGAACCCACTCCTCAAGGCGCCACAGGCCCGACCAGCGCCCAACCCGAAGTCACCGCCTTCGACATTGCGGTACGCGCGCCCGGGACCGTCAAGGAACTGCTCGAACGACACCTTGAATTGCAGCGCTACCGCGCCGTGACCGATCTGGACGAAGCCGAGCTGGCGCGCCTGATCGTTCTGGCCGAGCGCAATGTGCGTAACCTGGTAGGCACGCTGGGCTACTTCAGCCCGACCATCACCATCACACGCGAAGGCGGCACTGCCGTGGGGCCGGGCCAGCGGCCGACCATTGTGGTGGCGGTGGAGCCTGGCCAGGCCACGACGGTCGGGCCGGTCGCCATTGACTTTGCAGGCGATATTGCCGAATCACCAGACCCAGATGCGCAGGCCCAGCGCGCGGAAATCCAGCGCGACTGGCGTCTGCCCACGGGCCAACGCTTTACGCAGGACGCCTGGGACAGCGCCAAGACACAGGCCCTGCGCGACCTGGTTGCCCGCCGCTACCCGGCCGGCAAGCTGGCCGGTAGCCTGGCCGACGTGGACGCGCCGGAGCACAGCGCAGCCCTGAGCCTCAAGCTCGACTCCGGCCCCCTCTATCGCCTGGGCCCCATGCAGGTCTCAGGTGTCGAGCGCTACGACCCGGTGCTGGTGCCACGCCTGGCACGCCTCAATGCCGGCGCGGTGTACGACCAGAAGCAGCTGACCGAAGCGCAGCAGCGGCTGGCTTCCAGCGGTTATTTCGATTCGGCTTATATCTTTGTCGATCCCGAAAGCGATCCACAAGCAGCGCCCGTCCAGGTACAGGTGCGCGAAGCCAAACTGCAAAAAATCATCCTGGGTGTGGGCGTTACCACCGACAGCGGGCCGCGCGCATCGATTGAGCACACGCACCTGCGCGTGCCGGGTACCAATTGGCGCGCCGTCACCAAACTGCAACTCGAAAAAAAATCACCTTTTGCCCAGACCGAATGGACCTCGATTCCCGATGAGGCCAGCTGGCGCTGGGTGGCTCTGGCACGTACCGAACGTGTCGACGACAACGAGCTCGTCACCCGCTCCGGGCGTCTGCGCTTTGGGCGCACGCAGGCCGGCGAACGCATAGACCGCAACATCTATTTGCAATACGACAGGGCCAGCGTGAGCGGCAGCGGCCAGATCAACAGCTCCGCCGCCGACATCGGCGACGGCTCGGCCCTGACCGCCAACTACGTCTGGACCGGGCGTTACTTCGACAGCTTGCCATTTCCGAGCAAGGGCTATGGCCTGGGCTTTGAACTCGGCGCCGGCAGCACCATGGGGACGCAGCACCTGCCCCTCACCCGCGCCGTGGGCCGCTGGCTCGGCATTGTGCCGCTGGAGCGGGGCCGCATCGCCATGCGCGCCGAGGGCGGCGCCGTGCTGGCCAAAGACTCGGCGCGCATACCCGGCACCTTGCTGTTCCGCACGGGCGGCGACACCACCGTCCGCGGCTACGGCTATCGCGACATCGGCATCAAGCTGGACAACGGCGTGACCGGGCCGGGCCGCTACATGGCGGTGGGCAGTGTGGAATACCAGCGCCCCATGCTGCGCGACGGCCGGCCCAGTGAATGGGAGAACACCTTTTTCATTGATGCGGGCGCTGTGGCCGACAACCCCAAAGACATGAAACCTTCCATCGGCATCGGCACCGGCGTGCGCTGGAAAAGCCCTATCGGGCCGCTGCAGATTGACCTGGCCTATGGCGAGAAAGCCAAGCAGCTGCGCCTGCACGTCAGCGTGGGATTTGTTTTCTGATGGACACGCCTGATACCCCCATGACGCCCGTTGCCGCGCCCAAACCGGCACGCCCGCCACGGCGCTGGCTGCGCGCCATTGCATGGGCCGCCGGTAGCGTGGTGGTGCTGGCCGTAGCCGCCACGGCAGGCGCCTGGTGGTGGGCCGGCACCGACGGGTCACTGGCCACCGCGTTGAACTGGATCGCTCGAACCCAGCCGCTAAGCGCCGAACGCGTGACGGGATCCCTGCGCGCGGGCGGACATGTTGACCAACTGGTGTGGCAGCAAGATGGCCTGCGTGTGGATGTGAAAGACGTCACCCTCGCCTGGCAACCGTGGTCGCTTCTGCACGGCACGCTGGAGGTCAACCAGCTGGCCGCGGCCAGCGTGCAGGTCACCGATCAACGCGCGCCTTCCACAACACCGTCGGTGCCGCCCTCGGCGCTGGGCTTGCCGCTGCCGGTGGTGCTTGACGGGTTTTCCATCGGGCAGTTTCAATGGATGGGCGGCGCGGCGTTTTCTGCCTCCGCCATCACGGGCAACTATTCGTTCAGGGGCATAGACCACCAGCTGGAATTGCTCAGCGCACAGGTAGCGCACGGCCGCTACAGCGGGCGCGCGACCTTATCGTCACACAGCCCGTTGAAGCTTGATGCCAGCCTGGCAGGTGCCCTCGACGCGCAGATTCCCGGCACAAAAGTGCCCGTGCCGCTGGCATTCAAAGCCACGGCCCGAGGTCCCCTCACCGAACTGCTGGTGAAGGCCGAGCTGCAAATGAGCGCGCAGCCTTCCGCTACATCACCCCCCAAAAACCAGCGGCAGCCACAGGCAACCGCCACAGCACGCGTCATGCCGTGGGCTGCACAACCCCTGCCGCAGGCTGATGCGAATTTTCGCGACCTGGATGTAGCGGCCTTCTGGCCCGAAGGCCCACAAACCTTGCTGACGGGCAGCGCCAACGTGCGGCCGGCACCCTCTGCAAGTTCAGGCGTTTCATCGGCATCCGCCTGGCAGTTGCAACTGCAACTGGCAAATGCCCTGCCCGGCCCCTGGGACCAGCACAGGCTGCCCCTGGACCGGCTGGAAACCCAAGGCGAGTGGCGCGGCGGCACGGCCATGGTGCGCACACTCAAGGCCCAAATGGGCGGCGGCGAACTGCTAGCGAGCGGGGAGTGGGCCGAGCCGCCTGCCGCATCCGTCACCGCCAGCACGGCACCTGCCTGGAAACTGCAGGCCACACTTCATCAGGTCAACCCGGCCCTTCTGCACACGCAGCTGGCGCCATTGCCGCTCAACGGCAAGGCCGACGTCCGCAGCCAGGGCCCAGCCATCGCTTTCGCCGCGAATGTGCAGGCAGTGCCGACCAGCGGCGCCCCTAAAAACAATCCCTTGGGCCAACTACGCCTGCGCGATGCCAGTGCCACTGGCAGCTGGAATGCCGAACAGACCGGCGGCACGCTGATGCTGTCGGCTCTGCGCGTACGCACCGACGACGCCGAGCTGGCAGGTCAGCTTGAGGCACAACCCAGCGCAAAAGGCGGCAAGGGAACACTCACACTGACAGCCCCCGGACTGGACGCCCAGCTGCAAGGGGAACTGCGGCAAACCAGCGGCAAAGGCGATGTGAGCCTGCGCGGCCGCGACATGGCACAAGCCCTGCGCTGGCTGCAAAAACTCCCGGGCCTGCCCGCATCATTGAAGAGCGCATCAGCGAGCGGCAACGCTGAGCTGCAAGCCAGCTGGCAAGGTGGCTGGCAAGATCCGGCCTTGCAGGCGCGGCTGGACCTGCCTTCGCTTGACTGGCGCACAGCGGTGCCTGCACCTGCGGGCGTACCGGCCCCGGGCACAGCTGGCACCGCACCTCCTGCAGCAGAGGCCCTGAAAATCCGCGGCTTCCAGGCCACGCTCTCCGGGCGCCTGAGCCAGGCACAACTGGCCACGCAAGGCCGCATGGAAGCAGGCCAGCGCCGCTACACCCTGCAGCTGGCAGCAGAAGGCGGGCGGCTCAACGCCGGCGCCGCGCGCAATGCGTCCTTTGCTGAATCCGCATGGCAAGGCCTGGTCAAGCAGCTCAGTGTGAGCGTGGAAGACCCCACGCTGGGCAAGGGGGCCTGGCAGCTCAAGACCCGCAGCACCGTGCCGCTCAAGTGGACGCCCGGACGTAATGGCGGCCTGCTTGAAAGCGGCGCCGGAGAAGCCCTCCTGGTCGCGCCGCCTTCGGGCGCATCCGCCAGTGCACCTTCGCAGGCCACGCTGGCCTGGCAACCGGTTCGCTGGCGGCCGGGCCATGAACTCGTCACTGCGGGCAAGCTCAGCGGCCTGCCGCTGGCCTGGATAGAACTGCTGGCCGGCCCGCAAATGGCCGGCGCAGGCCTGGGCGGCACCCTGCTGCTGGACGGCGACTGGGATGTCACGCTGGGTGACACGCTGCGCCTGAAAGCCAGCCTCGCACGCAGCAGCGGCGACATCACCGTGCAAGCCGAGACCGTGCAAGGCATGTCGGCGCGTGTGGCAGCCGGCGTGAAGGAAGCGCGCCTCTCGCTGGTCAGCGAAGCCGAAGCGCTCACGCTGGCGCTGCGCTGGGACAGTGAGCGCGCTGGCACGRCCGACGGCCAGCTCAAAACCCGTCTGGCCCGCGCGCCAGCCACGGCCGGCGGTGGCTGGCTCTGGCCAGCCGATGCACCGCTGGCCGGCCAACTGCGCGCGCAGCTGCCGCGCATCGGTGTGTGGTCAGTGCTTGCGCCGCCGGGCTGGCGGCTGCGCGGCTCGCTGGGTGCTGACGTCGCCATCAGCGGCACCCGCGCCGCGCCGCAACTGGCCGGCGACCTGCAGGCCAACGACCTGGCGCTGCGCTCGGTGGTAGACGGCATTGAATTCGGCAATGGCCGCCTGCGTGCCAAACTCGACGGCACGCGCATGCGCATCAACGAGTTCACGCTGCAGGGCGCGGGCGACAAAGGCACAGGGGGCTTGCTCACAGCACAGGGCGAAGCCGGCTGGGTAGAAGGCAAGCCGCAGGTCCAGCTCACGGCCAGGCTCGAACGCCTGCGCGCCAGCATACGCACCGACCGGCAACTGACCGTCTCCGGCGACATACAAGCCGGCCTCAAGGGCCAGCAAACCGAACTTGCGGGCAAGCTGGTGGTTGACCAGGCGCGCATCATCCTGCCCGACGAAGGCACGCCGCAACTTGGCGACGATGTGGTGGTGCGCACCACCCGCGGCGCGGCGGCAGGCCAAAAGGCGCCCGCGCAGACCAGCGACGAAATCGCCGACCGCGACGCGCGCCCCGTCAAATTGGCGGTGGAGCTCGACCTGGGCCGCGACTTCCGCATCCAGGGCAAGGGCATAGACACAAGGGTGCGCGGCACGCTGGCCCTGAGCGGTGAAACGCTGCGCGATCCCCGGCTCACCGGCACGATCAACACGGCAGGCGGCCAGTACCGCGCCTACGGCCAGCGCCTGGATGTGGAGCAAGGCATGCTGCGCTTTACCGGCGCCATCGACAACCCCTCGCTCGACATCCTGGCGATTCGCCCCAACCTCACGCAGCGCGTCGGCGTGCAAATTACCGGCACCGCCCTGCTGCCGCGTGTGCGTCTGTATGCACAACCCGAGCTGCCCGATGCCGAAAAACTCTCGTGGCTGGTGGTGGGCCGCTCGTCGGCTTCGGGCGGAGCCGAAGCCGCGCTGCTGCAGCAGGCTGCACTCGCATTGCTCGGCAGCAAAAATGGCGGCATGTCGGGCGGGCTGGCTGCCTCGCTGGGCCTGGATGAACTCTCGTACCGCGGCGCATCAAGCAACACCGACGGCAGCACCACCGAAGGCGCCGTCACTTTGGGAAAACGCTTTTCGCGCAATTTCTATGCGGCCTATGAGCGCACCGTGACCGGTGCACTGGGCACGCTCTATGTGTTCTACGACCTCTCGCAACGCTTCACGGTACGTGCCCAGGCGGGCCAGCAAAGCGCAGTTGACCTGATCTTCACCGTACCTTACGACTGAGGCAGCTTCTGCTTGAAGGGCGGCATCCGCCACCGAATACAATGGCGGCTCTCTTCAAGACAAATGCCGCCATAGTTCAATGGATAGAACGAGTGCCTCCTAAGCGCTAGATACAGGTTCGATTCCTGTTGGTGGTACCAGACGCCACGGCTCCGAAAATTTCCCTCGCGTCACCTTTGCAGCGCATCATTTTTCGAACTACGCTACTGCGGAAATGCCTGCAAAGGCGAAAACAGCGCAGGGCTGCGCAGCAGCGCCAGAAACGGCCCGTAGACGGCTTTGCGAGGGCCGGCGATGAGCGCATCGGCCGCTTCATGCTGCGCAGCATTCATGGCCCGCGCTTCGGGCATGGCAGACGCTCACCCGCAGGTTCGTTGAAGCCCTGGCGAGGGGCCGGATCGTAGGGCATAAGGTCCTCGAAGGATAAAGCGGTCCGTTGCTGCATGTAGTTACTGCAGGTGCCAGAGCTGCAGGACGCTGCTAGTCTGCGTAGACCCCGGCCGCCTTGATGATGGGAGTCCAGCGGGCCAACTCATGCGCCAGATAGGCCTTGTGGCCGGGCACAGTGGCCCGTTCGTCCTGCACAATCTGCACACCCGCCGCAATTTGCGCGCGTTTGAAGGCATCGGTTTTTACCGAGGCCCGTACCGCATCGTTGATCCGCTGCTGAACAGCCGGCGGTGTGTCCTTGGGCGCGTAGAGGGCGAACCATATGCTGAGCTCGACATTGGGTATGCCGAACCTGGCCATGGTCGGCACGGTGGCCAGCGAGGTACCGGTGAGCGGTTTGGCGGCACTGACCGCGATCGCCTTGAGTTTTCCGGCCTGGATGTGCGCGGCGGTTGTGGGAATGGGGTCGCACATCATGTCAACGTGGCCGCCCAGCAGGTCGGAAACCGCCGGCGCACTTCCACGGTAGGGGACGGTGGTGATGCTCATCTTGAGCGATTGCTGTATGAGCAGGCCGCACAGGTGCGACGAAGAACCGATTCCCGCATGGGCCATCTTCACCTGCGGCTGGGCCGCCATCCAGCGCAGCAGGTCGACCACCGATGTGTTGGGCACGGCGGGCCGGGCAACCAGCACCTGAGGAATTTCCGCGACCACGCCCAAGGGCGCGAGGTCAGCGTCGGGCTTGAAACCCAGGTTGCGATACAAGGCCGGCGACGTCGCCATGCCGATATGGCTCATCAGGAGCGTGTAGCCATCGGCCGGAGCCCGCACCCCGATTGCAGCGCCCAGGTTCCCGCCAGCGCCCGACAGGTTCTGGACAATCACCGGCTGCTTGAGGAAGTCCTTCATCGGCACCGACAAGTCGCGGGCCAGCTTGTCCATGGGGCCGCCTGCCGCGAAGGGAACAATGATCGTGATGGGCTTGACGGGGTAAGCGTCCTCGGCCCATGCCGGAGCGACGAAGAAAAAGGACAGGAAGGCCATACGTACGGCGTGGATCATGCGATTCTCCTGAAAAAAAGAAGGTCAATCAGACATGGTTGAGGGCGCCGCAAGCGACGTGTGGGCCGATTGCGAAGCCTGCACCTCGCGCACCGCGAACGGGATGTGGCGTGCTGCGTCGAGCAACGCGCCCAGCGCAGCGGGTTGCAGTCCGGGCTGCAGTTGAAGCAGCGCGGTGGCAAGCGGCACACCGCCGGCCCGGGCCTGCTGGCACGCCCGGGCCACCAGTTCATGCGCGCGGTTCAAGCCCATCCCGCGCGCCAGCTCCATCTGCACCGTTTCTGTCACGATGGCTCCGCCCGTCAGTTCAACGTTGCGGGCCATACGGTCCTTGTCCACCCAGAGCTCTTCCAGCATGGTGATGGCCTGACCCAGCAACGCCCCCATCAGCGAAAAGCACATCGGCATGGCGTGGAGTTCGATGTACCAGGCGTCGAGCGAACGCTCGTTCTCCACAAGGGACGCATCCAGCATCATCGGCGCCGTGTGGAACAGCATGCGCGAAAGCGCCACCACCGACGACGCGGCTACGGGGTTGTTCTTTTGCGGCATGGTGCTGCTGGCCCCGCGGCCGGCCGAAAAACCCGCTTCGCCCACCTCCGTGCTCGACAGCATCAACAGATCACGCCCGATCTTGCCCAGCGTCGCAGCGATCTGCGGCAACAGCAGCGCGGTTTCAGCAGGCCCATCGCGCATGCAATGCCAGGCAATGGCCGGCTCATCCAGCCCCAGGCTGCCAAGCACGCGCCGCCGGGTGTCATGGCCCAGGTCGCCCAGCGAGGCAAGCGTGCCCACGGCGCCGCCCAGCTGGCCCATAGAGGCACGCTGGCGCGCCTGTGCCAGCCGTCCGATGTGTCGCAGCACTCCCGCGTGCCACACGGCTGCTTTGAAGCCGAAGCTAAGTGGCAGGGCATGCTGCTGGTTGGTGCGGCCGGCTTGAAGGCTTCGGGCGTGGGTTTCGGCAAACCCGCCCAGCAGGTCCGCAATGCGCAGCAGTGCCGCGTTCGTCTGTTCGAGGCCTTCGCACATCTGCAGGGCCAGGGCGCAGTCCATCACGTCCTGGGTGGTCGCCCCGTAATGGACATATTGGCCCAGGTCATCGCGGCAGAGGCTGACGATCTGGTCCACCAGGCCCACGATGGGCAGGCCCACCAGCCGGGTCTTGCGCTTGAGTAACGCCAGGTCAATGTTGCCCAGGTGCGCCACCCGCTGAATTTCATTTGCTGCGTCATGGGAAATGACTCCCTGGGCGGCTTGGGCTTCGGCCAGTGCCCGCTCGAAACGCAGGCAGCGATCGACGAAGCCGCGTTCCGAAAAAATTTCCGCGATGGCTCCCCCGTCGTGCAAGTCACTGAAGAGCTGATTCATGGGTTTGGTGTCAATGGGTTAGCGTTGAAACAAACTGTATCGGGTATAGTTATTCATCAAAAGCGATTTATTCAGAATGCAGCGTTCTTTTTCAT
Organism: Polaromonas sp. P1_E3; assembly: GCF_056405935.1. NCBI lineage: Bacteria > Pseudomonadati > Pseudomonadota > Betaproteobacteria > Burkholderiales > Comamonadaceae > Polaromonas > Polaromonas sp. P1_E3. The sequence goes on along the minus strand of NZ_JBFUBD010000015.1, from coordinate 34,147 downwards.
AGATGGCTCATGGACGTACTGGCCCTCAAAACCTTTGCAGCAGTAGCCAACGAACGTGGCGTGACCGGCGCGTCCGGGGTGCTGCACACGGTGCAGTCCAACATCACGCAACGCATCCGTGCTCTGGAGACGGAACTTGGCCTGCCGTTGTTCAACCGCCATGCGCGCGGCATGGAACTCACGCGTGCCGGCCAGCGGCTGCTGCCCTACGCAAGCCGTATTGCCGCCTTGATGGACGAGGCACAGGCCGCAGCCAAGGGCGAGCGGGAAGGACCTGCAACACTGTCGATCGGCTCGATGGAAACCACGGCAGCGATCCGGCTGCCGGGCTTGCTGGCGACATACCGGCGAGCGCACCCGCAGGTGGGCATCTCCCTCGAAACGGGTCCCACCGCAACACTGATCGGGGCTGTGCTGGAACGCCGGGTGGATGGCGCCTTCGTGGCCGGTCCGGTGAACCACGTGGAGCTGGTCAGCCAGGTGGCGTTCAAGGAGGAGTTGGTACTGGTGTCCTCGGCCAACTGGAGCCGCACAGCGGATCTCGGCCGGCGATTGGAAAGGGGGGCGGCGGCCATCATGTTCCGCACGGGATGCTCATACCGGCAGCGCTTCGAGCAGTTACTCAGCGAGCGTGGCTGGCCCCGGTTCACACGCCTGGAGATGGGCACGCTCGAGGGCATTCTCGGTTGCGTGGCGGCTGAAATGGGCATCTCGCTGCTGCCCCGCGCCGTTGTGGAAACTTCTACCAGCCATCACACGCTGCACTGCCATCCAGCGGGCCGAAAGTCGCTGGAGGTCCAGACCCTCTTCATCCGGCGCCGTGACGAGCAGCCGGGTCAGGCACTGCAGGAACTCATCGGCCTCCTCTGAACGGTTTCCGTCCTCCGCTGCGCCCAAGCGCAGTGTTAAGCCATTCCAGCGAAACTTCCCTTTGTTAAAACATCAGTGGATTGCGCCGGCAGAAAACAAGACGCCGGTGGTGGTTATGAAGGACGATCTCCGCGAGAATGCCTGTTCCTTTGGCACGCCAGCCCAGAGCCGGGAATCAGGCTTCTACGCGGTTGAATCCAGAAAAATCCACCTCAACACTCCAAAATGTCTCACGGGCTTCAACACATCCTGCTGCTGGATACCAAGAAAAACCGGTTGAACGCCGGGCCCAAGGCACGGCTGGACACGGCGCATTTCCTGCGCCAAATCGGCTTTGGCATCCGGAATATTCCGGGCAGCCGGTCCAAGTACTGGCGCAGCCTGATCGCATTTTTCCTGTCGTATGCCAGGCTGCGGTTCCAGAAAACGGACGTGCTCTGGTGCCAGTTTCCGCCAGAGTTGCCGACCCGCGCGATACTGGAAAAAGCCCGCCGGAAAAACATTGCCACCGTGGCATTCATTCACGACCTGGAAGGGCTTCGCATGGACCCGCCCCGTCTTGACCTCGTTGAGAAAGAGGCCCATGAGCTCAGGCAGTTCACGCATGTTTTGAGCCTCAATGACACAGTCAGTGAGCTCCTGGGGCGCTACGGGGTGGCGCCTGCCGCTGCCCTGAACTGTTGGGACTATTTTTGCCCGGATCCGCAAATAGCCGCCGCCGGCGCTCAGGCGACCGGTCCCCAAGCCTTGCGCCCGAGGCTGGTGTATGCGGGCAACCTGTCCGCCGGCAAGTCGGGTTTTATCTATCGGCTGGGCGAACTCACCGGACTGGAGTTCGAACTCTACGGCGCCGGGCTGGACACCACACGCGATGCCCAGGAAAACGTCCGCTACGGGGGCACTTTTTCGCCAGACCACCCGCCGTTCAGGGCTGACGGCGCTTTTGGCCTGGTCTGGGACGGGGCAACGCTCGATGGATGTTCTGGTGACTACGGGGCCTATCTGCAATACAACACGCCTCACAAGGCGTCCCTGTACCTCAGCCAGGGCCTGCCGGTGGTGGTGTGGCGGCAGGCCTGCATCGCACCGCTGATAGACGCCCATGGTGCCGGCATCCTGGTTTCGTCAATGCATGAGCTGGAAGCGGTGTTCGCCGGCCTCTCCCAGGCCGACTTCGGGAAGCTGAGAACGGGCGCGGAAGAGCTGGGCCGCAAAATCCGCGCCGGACATTTCATCAAAACCGCCGCTGCCCAGGTTCAGGCGGCGTTCGGCTGAACCGCCTTATCCATGGCGCCAGCGCGTTGATTCAGACGTTGGCATACTGCATTGCTATATTTTTAATAGCTGCTTGCGCTCGTCCAATAAGGCCTTCAGCAGGTTTCAACCATTCGACGAAGCCCTCCGAATACCGGGCATTGACCGCTCAGGCGCTCCAGAGCGCCTGCATCGCGCGGCGGAAATGCTCGCCCGGCCGCCCTGCTTCCGGCCCGGCGGCCCGGTTTTTCCCCGCGGCCGCTACGCCCGACACGTACACCTCGGCAAACACGGCGCCTGGGCTTGAGAACACCAGCGCATCCAGCAGATGACCGGCCGGCACACCGAGCAATGAAGGCGACTCGGCAGCCAGCGTCACAAAGTCCGCCCGGTGGCCGGGCGCCAGCCCCCCCTGCATCCGGCCCGTGGCGGCAAAGCCGCCCCCCAGCGCGGCTTCGTACAAGCCAGCCGCGCTGCTTTCGTGGCCCAAAATTCGCGCAGCGATATTGCGCTGGCGCAGCGTGAGGCGCTGCGAGTATTCCAGCAGGCGCAACTCTTCGGGCCAGCTGCGGGTGACATGGCTGTCCGAGCCTATCGACCACTTGCCCCCCGCGGCTGCATAGGCCGGCAAATCGAAAACCCCGTCACCGAGGTTCGCTTCCGTCGCGGGGCAGATCACGATGGAAGCGCCCGTGCCCTGTACCCCTTGCAGCTCGGCCGGCGTGGCGTGAGTGGCGTGCACCAGGTTCCAGCGGGCATCGACATCGGCGTTGTTCAGCAGCCACTCAATCGGACGCTGGCCGGTATGCTCCACGCAGTCGTCGACTTCCTGCATCTGCTCGGCGATATGGATATGCACCGGCAAGCCAGCCGCCTTGGCCGCGCCTGTGAGTTCATGCAATGCAGCCGGGCTGGTGGCGCGCAAGGAATGCACGGCCACGCCGACGTTGATCCGCGTATCGCCCTTCGTCTGGCGCTGGATATCCTCGACCATGCGCATCACGCTTTCGGGAGTGGACGAAAACCGCCGCTGGTCTTCACGCAAACCCGTGGTCTTGAAACCCGAGCGCATGTAAAGCGCAGGAAGCAAAGTGAGGCCTATGCCGGTGCGCTGCGCGGCGCGCACCAGGGCCAGCGACATTTCTATCGGGTTGGCATACGGCACCCCGCTGACGTCGTTGTGCAGGTAATGAAAGTCACAGACTTGCGTGTAGCCACCTGTCAGCAGCTCGGCATAGAGCTGGGTTGCAATCGCTTCAAGCTGCCCGGGCGTGATGCGGTTGGCGGCGGAGTACATGCGGTCGCGCCAGCTCCAGAAGTCGTCGGAWGCATGGGCGCCGGCGCTGCGGCGTTCCGTCAGGCCTGCCATGGCGCGCTGAAAGGCGTGGCTGTGCGCATTGACCACACCGGGCAGCATCGGGCCACATAAACGTATGGCACCTGCCTGCTGCTGCGCCGTGGCGCCGGGCTCCACGCTTTGCCAGGTGCCGTTTCCGGCGACTGTCAGCAGGACGTCGCGTGCCCAGGCGCCCTGCACCCATGCCTGCGCGGCAAAGAATGTCCGTGCTTCACTTTTCATAGCTGCTCGCGCCCGCCAGCAAAGCGCTGGAGACCATTTTCATCAACAAGGGCTGGATGCGGGAAGCCAGCGCTTCGTCATACGCATAGGGCGGCGCTTCCTGCATGTAAAGGCTCTGGCACATCTCCAGCTGCACGGCATGCACATCACCGGCCGGCCGGCCGTAGTGGCGCGTGATGTAGCCGCCCTTGAAACGGCCGTTGACGGCGGTGGTGATATGCGGTGCGGTGGCACAGGCCTGCACCACTGCGTCGGTAATGGCGTCGTTCGCACTTGCACCGCTGGCCGTGCCGATGTTGAGGTCGGGCAATTTGCCTTCAAACAACCAGGGAATTTGCGAGCGGATGCTGTGCGCGTCCCACAACAAGGCGAAGCCGTGCTGCGCCTTGAGCCGGGCCAGTTCACCGGCCAGCGCCGAATGGTAGGGTTGCCAATAAGCTTCACGCCGCCGGGAGCGTTCTTCAGGGGCGGGCTCATGGCTGGTCTTGTAAAGCGGTGCGCCACTGAAGAAGCGGGTGGGGCACAGCTCGGTGTTGGAGGCCCCTGGATACATGGGTGCGTCGTCGGGCGGCCGGTTCAGATCGATCACATAACGTGAATAACGCGGCCGCAAAATGCTTGCGCCCATGGCCGGTAAAAAGTTATAGAGCAGGTGCAGATGCCAGTCGGTGTCTTCAACGCTGAGGGCTTCGTCGGTGTAACCGCCCTTCAGTTCAGCCGGGATCTCGGTGCCGATGTGCGGCATGCTGACCAGCAGCGGCACAGTACCCTGATGCAGCGTGAAAACTTCGTCGATGTCACTCATGTGATCTGGCCCCTGAAAACAGTTTGAAGGCGCGGGTTTGCGCCGATGGCATAGCTCAGTTCCGCCGGCCGCTCAACACCCCACAGCACAAAGTCAGCCCGCATACCGGCAGCCAGCACGCCCCGGTCACACAGGCCCAGGGCTGCGGCGGCATGACGGGTCACGCCGGCCAGCGCTTCTTCTGGCGTCAGTCGGAACAAGGTGCACGCCATGTTGAGCATCAACAGCAAAGAGGTGCAGGGCGAGCTGCCCGGATTGCAATCAGTAGAGACAGCCATCGGCACGCCGTGTTCGCGCAGCAAGGCGATGGGTGGCAGCCGGGTCTCACGCAAAAAGTAAAAGGCGCCGGGCAACAGCACTGCCACAGAACCCGAAGCCGCCATCGCCTGCGCGCCCTCGGTCGACAACCATTCCAGATGGTCGCAACTCAGCGCGCCGTAGTGTGCAGCCAGCTGCGCACCGCCGCTGTCGCTGAGCTGCTCGGCATGCAGCTTGACCGGAATGCCCAAAGCCTTGGCCGCCGTAAAGACGCGCTCGGTCTGCGCGGTGCTGAAGGCAATGCGCTCACAAAAGGCATCAACCGCATCGACCAGCCCTTCGGCGTGCAGCGCCGGCAGCATCTCAAGCACAGCGTCGACATACGCATCGGTGCGGCCGGCGAATTCAGCAGGCACGGCATGCGCACCTAAAAAAGTAGTGCGAATATCCACCGCATGGGCCTGCCCCAGCGCGCGCGCCACCGACAGCGTCTTGCGTTCGTGTTCCAGCGCCAGGCCGTACCCGGACTTGATCTCCAGCGTGGTCACGCCTTCGGCAATCAATCGCTGCAGCCTGGCCGCGCTCTGCGTCTGCAACTGCTGCGCAGTGGCGGAGCGAGTCGCCTTCACGGTAGAGGCGATACCGCCACCGGTGCGAGCAATCTCTTCATAGGTCGCGCCATTCAAGCGCAATTCGAATTCATGGGCGCGGTCGCCGCCATAGACAAGGTGGGTGTGGCAATCGATAAGGCCGGGCGTGATGAGTGCGCCGCCGGCATCGTGCTGCGCCTTGCAGCGAGCCTGAAGATCTGCAGGTAGATCGGCGCGCGGCCCAACCCACGCGATGGCCTCGCCCTCCACAACCAGTGCGGCGTCTTCAATCAGGCCATAAGGCGGTGCAGCGCCGTCCTGCATCGTGGCCGCACGGCAGTGAGTCCACAGTTGCAGGCTCATGCGGGTATCTCCATCCAGAGGGCGCCCTGCGCGGCGATGCGCACCGCCGCATTGCCGGTTACTGTGCGCCAGGCCAGGCTGGCAGGCAGTAGCCGCAAAGATTCTTCATCAAATAGCACTGTAGCGCTTGACTCATACGCATACACAGCTATCGTTTTCATAGCATTCATGGTGTCCGAAAACCGCCCTTCCACGCGGACCATGCGCGAAGGCTCACTACCCCGGCGCACCATCAGGTTGAAATCGCGCGTCTTGCCGTCAATCAACTCGCAGCCGGTGGCGGCAGCACCGTCAAAGAAGAGCGGCACATCGCCGGCCGTCACACGGTGCGGCACGCCCGCCACATCCAGCTGCACGCCCGCACCTTCAAGCACAGCAAACCAGCGGTCAATACCCTCGAACTTTGAAAAGGGGCCACTCTTGTCCACATCAGCCACCGACATGCGCCAGGCCCAGTCGCCCGCATCAGGCCACTTGGCAAGCTCGCGCGTCACACCGCCGCCATTGCGCCACGGTGCTGCGGGAACGTCGGCCAGCCGCACGATGTTCCATCCCGGACTGTTCACTGCTGGTGCGGGTGTCATGCCTGAAACTTTCCCGCAAAGCTGTAGCGCGAACCCGGGTACACCAGGCGCGCCACGCTGGCGATGTTGCCGCCACTGACGGTGCGCCGCATCATGGCCAGGCAGGCCTCTGCAGGTTTGATGTCCAGGTGCCTGGCCTCCTGCGCCGAAGGCAGGCAGGCCTCGATGGAATAGCTGGCCTCTGTGAGGGGCGCGTGTTCCAGCAGATGGTGCGTGGGAGTGGTCTGGGTGAAGTTAGTCTTTAAATAGTCAGGCGCCGCCGCCGGGTTCACATAGCGGTCTTCATACTGAATGGGCACACCGTTTTCCAGATGAATCAAGATGGTGTGGAAGACACGCCCGCCAGCCCGCAACCCCAGGGTGCGCGCCAAATCGGCGCTGGCCTTTTCAGACTCGGCCAGCAACACGCGCGAGGTATGCACATGTCCGCGCTCCACCACCTCTTCATGAATATCCCGAATGGTCAGCGTTGAGGAAATGCGATGCAGCTCGGCCACAAAGGTGCCGGAGCCCTGGATGCGCGTGACCATACCTTCGCCCATCAGCTCGCGCAGCGCGCGGTTCACCGTCATGCGGCTCACGCCGAACTGCTCCATCAGCACGGCTTCGCTGGGCACCGGGTCACCGGGCTTCCAGATGCCGGCGCTGATGCGTTTCTTGATGAAAGCCTTGACCTGACCATAGGCAGGCAGTGATGTGGTGGCCATGAATCAGTTGCAATAAGAAAAAATAATTGTCGCCGCAAAGCAGGTTTTCGGCTCTGTATTCCGGCGGTTGCTTGCCGCAATTTCAAAAGCCATAGATTACTCCAGTTGACACAAGTTGTATAGACAACTACGATTTGAAAAAAAACAATACCCCGTCTCTTTCACTTTGTTATGCCGGAGCAGCGCCATGTCCGATCTTTCCCAAGCACCTTTCCTGGACAGCAAAGCCCGTCCCGTGCGCGCGCCCCGCGGCAGCACCCTCAGCTGTGCCAACTGGCAAATAGAGGCCGCCTACCGCATGATCCAGAACAACCTGGACCCGGAGGTSGCCGAAAACCCCGACGAGCTCGTGGTGTACGGTGGCATCGGCAAAGCCGCCCGCAACTGGCCGGCTTTTGATGCCATCCTCGACTCACTTCGCAAACTCAAGGCGGACGAGACCTTGCTGGTGCAGTCGGGCAAGCCGGTGGGCGTATTCCGTACCCATACGGGCGCGCCGCGTGTGCTGATCGCCAATTCCAACCTGGTGCCCAAATGGGCCACCTGGGAGCATTTCAACGAACTGGACCGCGCGGGTCTGATGATGTACGGCCAGATGACGGCGGGCAGCTGGATTTATATCGGCACCCAGGGCATCGTGCAGGGCACGTATGAAACCTTTGTAGAGGCAGGTCGCCAGCATTTCAACGGTGACCTGGCCGGCCGCTGGGTGCTGACCGCCGGCCTGGGCGGCATGGGCGGCGCACAGCCGCTTGCCGCCACCTTTGCCGGCGCCTGTTCACTCAATATCGAATGCCAGCAGTCCAGCATCGACTTCCGGTTGCGCACGCGTTATGTTGACAAGCAGGCCAAAGATCTCGATGAGGCGCTGGAGATGATCAAGCACCACACTTCACGGAAAGAGGCCGTCTCTATCGCCCTGTGCGGCAATGCGGCAGAGATCGTCCCCGAACTGGTCAAGCGCGCCAAGGCCGGCGGCATTCGCCCCGACATCGTGACTGACCAGACCTCGGCGCACGACATCATCAACGGCTATCTGCCCGCCGGCTGGACGGTCGCACAATGGCGGGCCGCACAAAAAGACCCGGCCCAGCACGCTGCATTGACGAAAGCCGCCGGTGAGTCCTGCGTAACCCACGTCAAAGCCATGCTGGCCTTCCACAAAATGGGTATCCCCACGGTGGACTACGGCAACAACCTGCGCCAGGTCGCCAAAGACTTTGGTGTGGACAACGCCTTTGACTACCCCGGCTTTGTGCCGGCCTACATCCGACCGCTCTTTTGCCGTGGTGTCGGCCCCTTTCGGTGGGTGGCGCTTTCCGGCGACCCGGAAGACATCCAGAAAACAGACGCGAAGATGAAAGAACTCTTCCCTGACAACAAGCACCTGCACCGCTGGCTGGACATGGCCGAAGAACGCATCGCCTTCCAGGGCCTGCCGGCACGGATCTGCTGGATAGGCCTGGGTGAGCGCCACCTGGCGGGACTGGCCTTTAACGAGATGGTCAAAAACGGCGAGCTCAAAGGCCCCATCGTGATCGGCCGTGACCACCTGGACAGCGGCTCTGTCGCATCGCCCAACCGCGAAACCGAAGCCATGAAGGACGGCAGCGATGCCGTGAGCGACTGGCCGCTGCTGAACGCGTTGCTCAACACCGCCAGCGGCGCAACCTGGGTCAGCCTGCACCACGGCGGCGGCGTTGGCATGGGCTACTCGCAGCACTCGGGTGTGGTTATCGTCTGTGACGGCACAGCCGATGCAGCCGAAAAACTGGGCCGTGTGCTCTTCAACGACCCAGCTACCGGCGTGATGCGCCACGCGGACGCCGGCTACGACATTGCCAAACAGAGCGCCAGGGACAACGGGCTGAACCTGCCCATGATGGGACGCTGAGCGTGGCTCTCCGCTTGAACCACACGCCGGTAAGGCCGCGTGGCGCATGGCCGCTTTTTTTGACGAACCTGGGATTCCCCTCATGAACATCCAACCCGGCCATCTCACGCTGTCCCAGCTCCGGAAAATTCACAGCAGGCGTGAAACACTCACCATTGACCCGACTGCTGTAGCGGGCATTCGTGCCAGTGCAGCGTTGGTACAGCAGGCGGCACACGGGGGTGCTGCAGTCTATGGCGTCAACACCGGCTTTGGCAAGCTGGCCAATCAGCGCATCGCGCAGGCGGACCTCGAGGTCCTGCAACTTAACCTGCTGCGTTCTCACGCCGTAGGTGTGGGCGAACCCATGCCAGAGCGTGTGGTACGACTGGTACTGCTGCTCAAGGCCGCGAGCCTGGCACGCGGTTATTCCGGTGTGCGGGAAGTCGTGATCGACACACTGATAGCGCTCTACAACAAAGGCCTGACGCCGGTGATCCCCTGCCAGGGCTCAGTAGGCGCTTCGGGCGACCTGGCCCCTCTGGCGCACCTGTGCCTGCCGCTCATTGGCGAAGGCGAGGTGTTCTACCAGGGCAAGCGCATGGCTGCGGTCGAAGCGCTCGAGCAAGCATCCATCACACCGGTAAAGCTGTCGGCCAAGGAAGGCCTGGCGCTGATCAATGGCACGCAGGTCTCCACCGCGTTGGCCCTGGATGCACTGCTCGCCACTGACCGCCTGTTCGAGGCTGCCGTGATCTCGGGCGCCGTCACGCTGGACGCCGCGCGCGGCAGCGACGGCCCGTTTGACCCGCGTATCCATGCGGTGCGCGGGCAGCCCGGGCAGATCGATTGCGCCGCCGCCTACCGCGCCATCATGGTGGGCAGCGAGATCCGCCGCTCGCACCTGGAAGGCGATGACCGCGTGCAGGATCCGTATTGCCTGCGCTGCCAGCCGCAGGTGATGGGCGCCTGCCTGGACCAGATGCGCTACGCCGCACAGGTGCTGATGCGCGAAGCCAATGCCGTGACTGACAACCCGCTGGTGTTTGCATCCAGCCCGGAAGCTGCTGTGCAAGCAGGGGCCGTGGAACCGGCTTTGCCGGTCCACAGGAGCCGCCCCCTTGAGGGGGAGGTGGCCACAGGCCACTTCGGGGGGGAGCTCTTATCCGGAGGGAATTTCCACGCCGAACCCGTTGCGCTGGCCTGTGACGCACTGGCAGTCGCCATCGCCGAAATCGGCGCAATCACCGAGCGGCGCATTGCCATGCTCGTCGACACGGTGGCTTCTCGCCTGCCGGCCTTTCTGACGCCGGAGCCGGGCCTCAATTCCGGCTTCATGATCGTGCACGTCACTGCTGCGGCACTGGCATCCGAGAACAAGTCACTGGCCCACCCGGCCAGTGTGGACAGCCTTCCCACGTCAGCCAACCAGGAAGACCACGTGAGCATGGCCACGTTCGCGGCTCGCCGGTTGCAACCCATGCTGCGCAACACCGAGTACGTCGTGGCGATCGAATTGCTGGCCGCCGCGCAGGGTATTGAATTTCTGCGACCGCTCAAGAGTTCCGCCGTACTGGAGGGTGTATTGCAAGTGGTGCGCCAGGTCTCTCCGGCCATGATGCATGACCGCAGCCTCGCGCCCGACATCGAGAAGGTGCACCAATTGGTAGCGGGTGGGCTCATTGGCCTGGCCGGTGAAGCGCAAATCACCGAGTTAACGGCCTTGCGGCTGGCATGAAGCCTGCATACAGTATCGAAACCACAACCCGTCCTCTACAGGAGATACCTTCATGAAGAAGCAACTTGCCCTTTCACTGCTGGCCGCTTCGGCCGCCCTGGCCTCGATGAGTGTCTCAGCACAGGAGACCAAGGTCGCCGTCGGCATCTCCGGCTGGACGGGTTTCGCCCCGCTGACACTGGCAAAAGAAGCCGGCATCTTCAAGAAGCACGGGCTCGACGTCTCGATCAAAAAAATTCCACAGAAAGACCGCCACCTGGCGATCGCCTCGGGTGATGTCCAATGCGCAGCCACCACCGTGGAAACCTGGGTGGTATGGAACGCCAACGGCGTCGCCACCACGCAGATCTTCCAGCTCGACAAAAGCTATGGCGCCGACGGCATGGTGGTGAAACCCGCCATCACGAAAATCACGGACCTCAAGGGCAAGACGGTTGCCGCCAGCGCACCCGGCACTTCACCGTACTTCGCCCTGGCCTGGATGCTGAAGAAAAACGGCATGAGCACCAAGGACGTGAAGGTCGTCAACCTTGAGCCGCAAGCCGCGGCCAACGCCATGATTGCCGGCACCGACGGTGTCGATGCCGCCATGACCTACGAACCTTACCTGGGCGCAGTGCGCGCCAAGCCAGAGGCAGGAAAAATCCTTGCCACCACACTCGACTACCCCATGGTGATGGACACCTTCGGTTGCACACCCAGGTTCCTGGCTGAAAACCCGAAGGCCGCCAAGGCCCTGGCCGACAGCTACTTTGAGGCTGTCGAGATGATCCAGAAAGAGCCGAAGAAGAGCTTTGAGATCATGGGTGCTGACGTAAAACAGACCGGCGATGCCTTTGAGGCCTCGTCCAAATACCTGCGCTGGCAAGACCGTGCAGCGAACCAGAAATTCTTTGCGGGCGAACATGCCGCCTTCAGCAAGGAAGCGGCCGAGTTGTTGATGGAAGCAGGCATCATCAAGTCGCTGCCTGACATGAGCAAACTCGCTGACACGCGTTTTCTGAAATGAGCTCCCCGCCGAAGCGGCCTCCGGCCGCCCCGCACCGCCGCCAGAGGCGAGGGCTCTTCCGAGCCGTCCAAGCCTGCGCAGGCAGGCTTGGAGCCGCGGCTCTCAGCCCCTCAAGGGGGCGCCACCTGCGGCCCGGCAAAGCCGGTTCCACGTTGGCACTGGCGAAGATACGCCACCCTATCAAGCTATCCGCATGAAGCCACTCCAACCCGTCTCCCCCGGTGCGCGCATCGCGCTGGGTGTGAGCTTCTTCGTTCTCTTCTTCGTGGTGTGGGCCATCTTCACGCTGGGCGGCTATGTCTCCAGGACATTCCTGGCCGACCCCATCACCATGGTGAGGTCTGGTTACGAGCTGTTGGCCAACCAGGGCTTTATCAAGGACATTGGCATGACGGTGTGGCGGGTGCTGGGCGGGTTTGCGATTGCCGCCTTGCTGGCCGTTCCGCTGGGCGTGATGATGGGCGCCTACAAGCCGGTTGAAGCGTTCTTTGAACCTTTTGTGAGCTTTGCGCGTTACCTGCCCGCCTCTGCGTTTATTCCGCTGCTCATCCTTTGGGCAGGTATCGGCGAGGCACAGAAGCTGGCCGTGATCTTTATCGGCTCTTTTTTCCAGCTGGTGCTGATGATTGCCGTGAGCGTAGGCAACACGCGGCGCGACCTGGTGGAGGCGGCCTACACATTGGGCGCGGCGGACCGGGGCATCGTGGTGCGTGTGTTGCTACCCAGCGCTGCGCCGGAGATCGCCGAGACCTTGCGCATGGTGCTGGGCTGGGCCTGGACCTATGTGATCGTCGCCGAACTCATTGGCGCATCCAGCGGCATAGGCCACATGATCACTGACAGCCAGGCGTTGCTGGCAACCGACCAGATCATTTTCGGCATCATCGTGATTGGCGTGTTTGGACTCGTGACCGACCTGGCGTTTAAGGCGCTGAACCGCAAACTCTTCCCGTGGGCACAGTTAGGCCGATGACCTCTTCCCCCCTACCGATTCTGACCGTCACCCAGCTGTCGAAAACCTTCGCCGCCAACAAGGGGCCGGGCACCGTGGCCCTTCAGGCCACTGACTTAAGCGTCGCGGAGAACGACTTCATCACCATCCTCGGCCCCTCAGGCTGCGGCAAGTCCACCCTGCTGCGCATGGTGGCCGGGCTGGACACGCCCACCAGCGGAACCATCGTGCTCGACGGGAAACCTATTGCTGGCCCGGGTGCCGACCGCGGCATGGTGTTCCAGAGCTACACGCTCTTTCCGTGGCTCACTATTTTGCAAAACGTCTGCTTTGGCCTGCGCGAAAAAGGCATGGCGCAAGACGCACAGCAGAACATCGCGCATCAGTTCATCAAGAAAGTGGGCTTGCAGGGTTTTGAAAACCATTTCCCCAAGCAGCTCTCTGGCGGCATGCAGCAGCGCACCGCCCTGGCGCGCGCGCTGGCCAATGACCCGCGCATCCTGCTGATGGACGAGCCTTTTGGCGCACTGGACTACCAGACGCGCGAGCTGATGCAGGAGTTGCTGCAAGGCATCTGGGAGGCCGAGCAGAAGACCGTGCTGTTCGTGACGCATGACATTGACGAAGCCATCTTCATGGGAAACCGCGTGGTTGTCATGAGCGCAAGACCGGGACGCATCAAATGCGACATTGCGGTGCCGCTGGCGCATCCACGGCATTACTCGGTCAAGACAACACCGGTTTTTACTGAACTCAAGGCGCAGCTTACCGAAGAAATCCGCGTCGAGGTGCACCGGGCGGCGGGGCTGCAAGCATCCGGCGTTTAGCCAGTTTGTCCTCAGGACTGCGCGGTTTGCTTCATGCGCAGGACACTGCAAATGCCTGCCGCCGCGGCGAAGGCCGCAGCCAGCCAGAGCGCAAACACGGGCCCTCGCCCGCCTGCGCCAGGGCCGGGGCCGGACACGGAAAAAATTATCGCCAGCAAAACCGCCCCCAGTGTCTGGCCGGTCAGGCGCGCTGTTCCCAGCATGCCGCTGGCGCCGCCGCTGCGGTTCGCCGGTGCCGAGGTAATGATTGTGTGGTTGTTGGGTGACTGGAAAAAACCAAACCCTGCGCCACACAACGCCATGCGCCAGACGATGTCCAGCTGCGTCGGCTGCTGCGGCAACATGGCCAACAAGATCAGTCCAACGGACAACAAGGCCATGCCCATACCACCCAGGAACCCGCCTGAGTAGCGCCCTATCAGGCGGCCCACCAGCGGCGAGGTGACAACGATCGCGAGCGGCCACGCCGTCAACAGCAGCCCCGCTTGCAGGTGACTGAAGCCATAGCTGCCCAGCAGCAGAAAAGGCAGGCCGACATACGCAAGGGTTTGGGCGCAGAAAGCGCCGATGGAAGAACCCATTGAAAGCGCAAACACCGGTATCCGCAACAAGTCGAGCGGGAACAGGGGCACAGGCTGGACAAGCTGGCGCCGCACATAAATAACTCCGATGACAATGCCCGCAGCCAGTTCCGCCAACGGCAGCCAGAGCGGACCTGCAGACGCACCACCTGCGGAAGGCTCCATACGAACGCCCAAGCCATCCACACCGAGGAACACCAGGCCAAACATCAGGGCATTCAGCACCACATCCAGGGGTGAAAGCCGCAAGCCCTGCGTCTTGGCAGCATTCTCAGGCAGCGCCTTGCGTCCCCACCATATAGACAGCAGGCCAAACGGCACATTCAGTGCAAATAGCCATGGCCATGAGCCTGCGGAAAGAATACCCGCGGCAATGGACGGTCCCGCTACCGAGGCCGTTGCAACCACCAGCGAGTTGACGGCGATGCCGCGTCCCAGCAGATGCCGGGGATAGATGAGCCGCACCAATGCGGTGTTCACACTCATGATGCCGGCAGCGCCCAGTCCCTGCACCACACGCGCTGTTGCCAGCATGGCCAGGGAATCCGCAAGTGCGCACGCAACCGATGCCGCCGTAAACACCGCCATGCCGGCGAGGTACACGCGGCGGTAGCCGGCGATGTCTCCCAACGTCGCCAGAGGCAGCAGGAATGCCAGGGTGGTCAGCTGGTACGCATTGACGACCCAGATGGACTGCGCCGCGGTGGCGTTCAGTTCACGGGCGATGTCCGGCAACGCGAGGTTGACGATGGTCCCGTCCAGCACCGCCATGACAATGCCGAGAATGATGACCAGCAACGCACGCAAGCGCTCGCGAGCGGGCAGACCATCCTGAACAACCATGCGTACCCTTTTCTGCAACAAGGGAAACCATGCGCTCGCCATGAGCAGCCTGATGATCCCCGAAAGCGCTGATTTTACGAGCGCAGACTGAATGTTCGATGCGAAGCCGGCCATTTGAGCCCCGCACCGGGGATTTTTTTATGCCGCCAATACGAGCCAGATTCATCTGTGTCGTGACAACATTTTCAACAGGAATGTCCCGGAAACCAATCAGTTTATGCGCAAGCAGCTATTAATTTCATAGCACATTAGCGACTTGATACTCCTCATAAAAAATCCCGGCATGCATAAACGCAGAACCGGGATTTCAAGCCTGGCGGCGCCAAGCCGCGCCGTTGAGCAGCGTCGACGATTGCTTATTTCATTCCGTATTTCGCTTTAGCGTCGTTTTGGCAGCTGTCTTTTGCGTTTCCGGTAAGTGCATCGCACCGTTCTTTAGCGGCTTTGTAGTCAGCTTCACGCTTTTCGGCGTTGGCGTCTTTCTTCGTCTCGGCTACGTTCGCTGCCTTGTTGGAGCTGTTGGTGTCCGCGCTGGCTTTCGCAACCTTGGCGTTTTCCTTGGCTTTGACGTGAGCAGCTTTGGCGTCCTTCACGCAGACGTCCTTGTCGTTGCCCTTCAGGTCGTCGCACTTCTCCTTGGCAACATCGTAGGCAGCATCGCCTTTGGCCAAGGCCACTTTTTCGGTGTTGCGCGGGGTGGATTTGTACTGCGCTTCCAGCTCGGCCTTGGCGACCTTCTCTGCCCCTTTGGCTTCTGCAACGCAAATATCCTTGGCGTTGTCTTTCAGGCTGCCGCACTTGTCACGGCTGGCCTTGTAGTCTGCCGAAATGCGGTCTTTCTGGGTTTTGTATTCTTCCTTGGTAAGCGCGAGGGCATTGCCTGCAAAGGCGCAGGAAATGACAACAGTCAGCATTGCAAGTTTGGTTTTCATGGTGGTTCCTTTTAGATAGTTGTAGTCAGTTGAAAAAGTACTTCGGGCGGCCGAAATGTCAAGTCAACGCGTTTCACACCGGATCAATAGCGCTCAAAAAAATCTGTCGGATTGCGTTYCTTCCAGGCGCTGACCTGACGTTCAGCCTCTTCCTTGCTGAGGCCGTGGCGCTCCTGAATGCGCCCCAGCAGTTGGTCGCGCTTTCCGGCAATCACATCAAGGTCGTCGTCGGTGAGCTTGCCCCATTGCTCCTTGACCTTGCCCTTGAACTGAAGCCAATTGCCTTCTATACGGTCCTGGTTCATGGTGTTCTCCTGAAACGGGTGAATGAATCGCCGCGGTATCCCACTGCCAACATGGCATCGGATCGGTATGGGCTGGCTGAACAAACCATAAGGCCGATTTTTTCACTGTGTCGTAGGCCCCTGTAATTGATGGGCGTAGGCTCATGCTTACAGGTACACATTGCGGCGC
Organism: Polaromonas sp. P1_E3; assembly: GCF_056405935.1. Lineage (NCBI taxonomy): Bacteria > Pseudomonadati > Pseudomonadota > Betaproteobacteria > Burkholderiales > Comamonadaceae > Polaromonas > Polaromonas sp. P1_E3. Next base: position 17,908 of record NZ_JBFUBD010000015.1, on the reverse strand, counting down.
CGCTGCATTAAAAGTTATGGCCGTCTTTCCAACTGGTTGCATAGCTAATTAATTTCTGCTACGATTCTTTTCATGTTTGACCATTGCCTTTATTTCAATACCACCGCGCTGGCCCGCCTGGTCGACAAAGAGTGGACGCAGGCCTTCAAGCCATTTGGCGTTACGCCGTCACAAGGCTTCATGCTGCGCCTGGTTCTCAAGCAGCCTGGTATGCCGCAGCACCAAATCGCCGACGAGTTGACCATCTCGCGGCCTACGGCCACCCGCCTGCTGGATGGGCTGCAGGCCCTGGGATTGATTGAGCGCAGAAGCCTGGAGTCGGATGGCCGGCATTGGGCAGTCTTTCCCACGGAAAAAGCCGAAGCGATGCACGCCGGCATCAATAAAGCCAGCGGCGAGGTCACACGCCGCATTCAACAGCAAATCGGAAAGGAGAACTTTGATGAAACCGTAGCCCGCGTCAAGAGCRTGTCTTCCGCCCTGAAATGAAGCACTTTCACTTGTCCTTTTTTTTATCCATATAGTTGCATGGCTAACTACATTGACAATACGACCTTATTAACTGGAGAAACTCATGCCCATCCTCAACGTCAAAGTCAGCCAGCCCGCCAGCGCCGAGTTGACCCACAACATCGCCGAAACCCTGCTGGAACTGACCACGCGCATCTTGCGGAAAAAACGCGAACTCACCGCCATCGCGATCGACTTCGTGCCGCCCGAACACTGGATCGTGGGGGGCAGCACGCTGGCCAGCCAGGGTAAAAACAGTTTTTATTTCGACATCAAGGTGGTGGACGGCACCAACACCAAAGACGAGAAAGCGCAGTACGTGGCCGAGGCGTTTGCCGCTTTCAGCAAGCTGCTGGGGAATGTGCACGAAGAAAGCTATATCTATGTGCACGACGTGCGCGCCGAGGCCTACGGCTTTGGCGGGCTGACGCAGGAGTACCGCTACATCAAGGGCAAGCCCTGACCGCACATGCGCTGTTATTTGGACCGCAACGTGCGGCTGAGCAGCGCGACGGGCAGCAAGCCCACCAATACCAGCGCCAGCGCGGGCAAGGCGGCTTCACCGAGCCGCTCGTCGCGCGCGAGCTGGTAGGTGATGACGGCCAGCGTGTCACTGTTGAAGGGGCGCAGCACCAGGGTAGCGGGCAGCTCTTTCATCACATCGACAAACACCAGAAGTCCCGCTGCCGCCACCGAGCGTTTGAGCAGCGGCCAATGCACGCGGCTGAGGATGCCTGCGCCGCTGGTACCGAGCATGCGCGCGCTGTCGTCAAAGCTGGCCGGAATGCGCGAGTAGCCGCTTTGCAGGCTTTGCAAAGCTACTGCACTGAAACGCACCAGGTAAGCCCAGACCACACCGAGGATGGTGGCGGTGACCCAATAACCCGCGCTGGTCTGCGGCGCAGCGGCCTGCAACCAACCCACGGGCAGCAGGAGGCCCACCACGATCACCGCGCCAGGAACAGCATAGCCCAGGCCGGCCAGTTGCACGGCTGCACGGGTGAGCAGGCCGGGTTGACGGCGTACTGCGAAAGCCAGGCTCACTGCCAGCGCGGTAGCAAGCAATGCGCTCAGGCCTGCCAGGCCGACACTGCTGAGTGTCCAGCCAATGAATTTGTCCCAGAGCAGGTTGTCCCAGCCCAGCACCAGCGGGCGCACCATGAAGAGCACCGGCAGCACAAAACCAAGCGCGATGGGCACAGCGCACACCAGCCAGGCCGAGAAAGCTCGCAGGCCGCGCAGTTGCACAGGGGCGGCATCCTGCGCGCCTGCGCGCGCGCCGCGGCCTGTGGCAAAGCGCATGCGTTTTTGGGCGCTGTGCTCTATCCACAGCAGCAGCGCAACGAAAAAAAGCAGCACGGTGGCGAGCTGCGCCGCGGCGATGCGGTTGTCCATCGACAGCCAGGCCTTGTAAATACCTGCTGTGAAAGTCTGGATGCCGAAATAGCTTGAGACGCCAAAGTCGGCCAGCGTTTCCATCAGTGCCAGTGCCACACCAGCGGCTACGGCGGGGCGCGCCAGTGGCAAGGCCACGCCGCGGATGCGGCGGGACAGGGGCGCGCCCAGCAGCCGGGCCGCTTCCATCAAGTGCACGGCGCGCTCTGACAGAGCCGTGCGTGCGAGCAGGTACACATACGGATAAAGCGCCACGGTGAACACCAGCACGGCGCCGCCCAAGCTGCGCACCTCGGGCAGCAGCCGGCCCTGAAAACCGAAGCTCGCACGCAGCCAGGTCTGCAGCGGGCCGGCGTATTGCAGGAAGTCGGTATAGGCATACGCCAGCACGTAGGCCGGCATGGCCAAGGGCAGCAGCAGTGCCCATTCAAATACCCGTCGCCCCGGAAAGTCGAACAGGGTGACCATGCTGGCCGTGACCGTGCCCACGACCGCCACGCCTGCCGCCACGCACATGCAGAGCAGCAAGGAAGTCCAGGTGTAGTCCGGCAGTACGGTCTGCAGCATCTGCTGCAGGATGGAAGCGGCTTCGCTGTTGAATTGCAGCCAGGACAGGGCGACGGCCAGCACTGGCAGCATCAGCAGCCCGACCAGCACAAACAGCAGAGCAGGAGGAAAAAATCGGCGAAACATGGAGCCCCGGAAAGCCTGGGAACCTGTTCAATGTCTTTTTGGAGATCGCATTGCCGTGCAATCGGGATGAGTGCATGCTTCGGATGCGCCGCATGGGCTGGTGCCCATGCAAGCAGCCGGAGCGTTCAATCGCCCGATTTCACGCCAACCCTTCGGGCAAGTGCCTTTTCGGGCGGTCTGCGGCGTTGCAGCGCTTGCCCATAGCCGGGCTATGGGCGGCGCACCGCGCCTTGCATCCCATCCCGAAAAGGTACTTGTGCGACTCCAAAAAGACATTGAACAGGTTCTTAACAAAAAGGCCTCTCGCGGGAAGAGGTGTACCCCCTGCCTGCGTGCGCCATGGTTTGCAGTCAGTCACTGCAAATGAGAATTGTAAGCATCTACAATCGTTGGCATGTTTCTGGATATCTCCCAGCTGGGCGTGCACTACGCCGGGCGCTCAAAATCCGCCGTGGATGGCGTGTCATTCAGCCTTCAGGCTGGGGAGATCGGGGTCCTGATCGGGCCATCGGGCTGCGGCAAAACCACCTTGTTGCGCGCAGTGGCGGGTCTTGAGCGCGCCACCGCCGGCAGCATTACCCTGGCGCATGACATTGTCAGCAGCGCCAGCGTGCATGTGCCTGCTGAATCCCGCCGCATCGGCATGGTATTTCAGGACTATGCCCTGTTTCCCCATCTTGATGCGGCGCACAACGTCGCATTTGGCCTCACCCATTTGACTGCCGCCCAACGCCATCAGCGCGTCGGCGAGGTCCTGGACCTGGTGGGCCTGGGCAATATACATAAACGATTTCCGCATGAGCTTTCGGGTGGTCAGCAGCAACGCGTGGCGCTGGCGCGGGCACTGGCGCCGCAGCCCCGCCTTTTATTGCTGGACGAACCTTTTTCCAATCTGGACGTGGACTTGCGCGAACGCCTGGCACATGAGGTGCGCGGCATTTTGAAGGCTGCGGGCGCCACGGCGCTGTTTGTCACGCACGACCAGCTGGAAGCCTTTGCCATCGGTGACCGCATTGGCGTGATGCACCAGGGACAGTTGCACCAGTGGGATGAGGCCTATGCGCTGTACCACCGCCCTGCCACGCGCTTTGTCGCCGATTTCATCGGTCATGGCGTGTTCACGCCGGCACACATCGAGCAGCGCGGCGACGACGTCGTGGTGCACACCGCGTTGGGCGATCTGACCGACATGCTGGAGTGCCCGCTGCCAGGCGCCTATGCCGGCGGCTTGTGTGACGTGCTGCTGCGCGCCGACGACATCGTGCATGACGACAACGCCCCGGTAAAGGCGCAGATCGTGCGCAAGGCATTTCGCGGCTCGGAGTTTTTGTACACGCTCAAGCTGCAGACGGGCGAGACGGTGATGGCGCATGTGCCTTCGCACCATAACCACGCGCTGGGCGAGTGGATAGGGATTCGCGCTGAAGTCGACCATGTGGTGACCTTTCCGCGTGAAGCCGACGCCGCGCCGGCTGCGGCGCCGGTCTGATACTCCTCAACCCTGCGTCTGCCTCAGGCGCTCAATGTCTTCTCGCAGCGTTTCGGCCCACACCCGTCGGGTCTGACCTAGCGGCGCCTGCGCCTCGCCAAATGTGACCACTGCCTTGAGCGGCGGCGCGGTGAGGGTGCGCCAGATCGAGCCGATCAGGGTTTCATCATCCACATAACTGGGCGCAAAGCTGGTAGCGCCGCTGGCGGCATCAACAAACTTCAGCGCCACAGGTTGCACCGGTACGGACGCCTCGATAGCTGCCTGGATCAGGTTGGCATGAAAGTGCTTGAGAGTAATGCCGTCGCCCGTCGTACCTTCAGGAAATACCGCCAGGATGTCACCTGCGCGAAGGCGGTCTGCCATTTGCGTGACGACACGGTGAGCGTCGCGCCGCGACTCGCGCTCGATGTACAGCGTGCCGGCACCATCGGCCAGTGTGCGCACAAAAGGCCAGTTTCTTACGTCAGCCTTGGATACAAAACGGCAGTGTCGCGCCGCATGCATCACCAGGATGTCGAGCCACGAAATATGGTTGGCCACCAGCAACACGGGGCCAGCGGCAGGTCGTTTTCCATTGACGGCCAGCTGAATGCCGACGATTCGCAACATGGCCTCGGCCCACACCTGCACGCGGTCTTCCTGCTCAGACTGGGGCAGTTTGGGGAAAACGGTCTTGATGGTCCAGAAGCCTTGAACGGCATGGACGGTGGCACGCACCAAGGTCCAGCAAAAACGGAGCCACCTCATGAGACCGCAACCCGTTCAGTGTGAAACTTCAGGGGCTTCATACGCAAGTTGCCCGCCCACGATCGTCCAGCGCACGCGCGCCGGCATCTGGTGGCCGGAAAACGGTGTGTGCTTGCCCTGGCTGCGCAAGGCAGCGGGTTCCACCGTCCACTCGCCAGCGGGGTCAAACACGCAGATGTCAGCCACACCGCCCTTGACAAGCTGCCCCGCGCTGGCCTGTAGCGTGCCGAGCGCGTTGCCCAAGACCCGTGCGGGTTCGCTTGTCAGCACAGCCAGCGCACGTTGCAAACCGGCTTCGCTATCGTTGCCCCATTTGCAGGCCAAGCCCAGTAGCAACTCAAGCCCTGTTGCACCGGGCTCTGCCTCGGCAAAGGGCAAGGTCTTGGCATCTTCGTCGACGGGCGTGTGGTCCGACACCAGTGCGTCGATGGTGCCATCGGCCAGGCCCTGGCGGATGGCGTCGCGGTCGCGCTGCTGGCGCAGCGGCGGGTCCAGGCGCATGCGGCTGTCGAAGTAGCCGATGTCTACGTCGGTCAGGTGCAGGCTGTTGATGCTGACATCGCAGGTGACCGACAGACCCTCGGCCTTGGCCTTGGCTACCAGGGCCACACCCGCGGCGCTGCTGATGCGGCAGAGATGGACGCGTGCGCCAGTGGCGCGCACCAGTTCGAAGATGGTGTGCAGCGCAATGGTCTCTGCGGCGACAGAGACGCCGCTCAGGCCCAGGCGGGTAGCCAATGCGCCGCTGGCGGCCACGCCGCTGCCCAGGTACATCTCTTGCGGGCGCAGCCAGACGGTGTAGCCGAAGGTTGAGGCGTATTGCAGCGCGCGCATCATGACCTGCGTGTTGGCCAACGGCACCTCGGCCTGACTGAAGCCAACGCAACCCGATTCCGTCAATTCGACCATCTCGGTCAGCGTCTCACCCTTGAGCGCACGCGTGAGCGCGCCCAGCGGGAACACGCGTGACTGATGCAGCTTTTCGGCGCGAAACTTGAGCATCTCGACCAGGCCCGGCTCGTCGAGCACCGGGTCGGTGTCAGGCGGACAGACCAGGCTGGTGACACCGCCGGCCACGGCCGCAGCGAGTTCGCTTTCGAGCATGCCTTCATGCTCGTGCCCGGGTTCGCGCAGGCGGGCGGACAAATCGATCAGGCCGGGGGCGACGATGCAGCCCGCGGCATCAATCGTCTTGTTGGCGGCGAAATCAGCGGGCGTGCCTTTGAGCGAGACGATGCGGCCCGCCGCAATTGCAACGTCGCAAACTTCGTCGAATTTGGAGGCAGGGTCGATGACGCGGCCGTTTTTGATCAGTATCTTCATTCTTTTTCTCCGCGCGTTCAGGCTTCGTTTCCTGCAACTATGCTCATCACGGCCATGCGGACAGCGATGCCGAAAGTCACTTGCGGAAGGATGACACTTTGTGTCCCGTCGACTACAGCCGAGTCAATCTCCACGCCGCGATTGATGGGCCCAGGATGCATCACGATGGCATCGGGCTTGGCGAGTTGCAGTTTTTCGGTAGTGAGGCCGAAGCTCTTGAAGAACTCCTGGCTGCTGGGCAGCAAAGCGCCCGACATGCGTTCGTTCTGCAGCCTGAGCATGATGATCACGTCGGCGCCCTTGATGCCCTCTTCGAGCGTGTTGCAGACACGTACACCCATCTGCGCCATGTCGGCGGGGACCAGCGTCTTGGGGCCGACCACACGCACTTCGGGGCAGCCCAGGGTGGTAAGCGCATGGATATCGGAGCGCGCCACGCGCGAATGCAGCACGTCTCCAACGATGGCAACGGTGAGCTTGCTGAAGTCCTTCTTGTAGTGCCGGATGGTGTACATGTCGAGCAGGCCTTGCGTGGGATGGGCATGGCGGCCGTCGCCGGCGTTGATGACATGAACGTGCGGCGCGACGTGCTGAGCGATGAGGTAGGGTGCGCCCGATTCGCTGTGGCGCACGACAAAAAGATCGGCGGCCATGGCGCTCAGGTTGGCGATGGTGTCGAGCAGCGATTCGCCCTTGGAGGCCGAGGAGCGTGCGATGTCCAGGTTAATCACATCGGCCGACAGGCGCGTGGCGGCGATCTCAAAGGTGGTGCGGGTGCGGGTGGAGTTTTCAAAGAAGAGGTTGAAGACGCTCTTGCCGCGCAGCAGCGGGACTTTTTTGACTTCGCGGTTATTAACGCTGACGAAGTTGGCGGCGGTGTCGAGGATCTGCGTGAGCGTGGCTTTGGGCAAGCCTTCGATGGACAGCAGGTGGATCAGCTCGCCGTTCTTGTTGAGTTGTGGATTTCTTCGGTACAGCATGGGGTGGACTCCTTGGGGTCTCTTGATTTTTTGAGTTGGTTTGACGAGGTGTTCAGCCCTGAAGCTGGAAGCTGAATTTGCCGTTTTCCGCACGGGCGAGTTCGAGCGTCTGAGAGGCGGGCAAGGTGACACGCGCCACGGCCAGGTCGGGCTGCACGGGGAGTTCACGCCCGCCCCGGTCGACCAGCACGACCAGCTTGACGCTGGCAGGCCGGCCATAGTCGAACAGCTCATTGAGCACCGCACGGATGGTGCGGCCGGTGTAGAGCACATCGTCGACCACGACCAGGTGGGCGCCATTCACATCAAAGGGCAACAGGGTCTGGCCGCTGGAGGCCAGGCCGCGTTGTGAAAAATCGTCGCGGTGCATGGAAGACGACAGCACGCCGGCTTCTCCCTCCAGGGCCAGGTCTTTTTGCAGGCGCTGCGCCAGCCATGCGCCGCCGGAAGCCACACCGACCAGCTTGGGCGGCAGGGGGTGGGACGCCAGCTGCTGGCGCATGCCGCGCAGCAGGTCGCTGTACAGCGCCTCGGCGTCGAGGGTCAGGCTGCTCATGGAAAACTCCTTAAAAACTGCTCGAGGATGATGCAGGCCGAGGCCGCGTCGGCGTCAAGCGCGCCGCCCGCCAGTGCCTCGGTGGTGCTGTAGCGCTCATCCACCTCAAAGACCTGAAGGCCAAAGCGGCCGCGAAGCTGGCGGGCGAACTTCTGCGCCCGCACGGTATTGTCGTGGCTGGCGCCGTCGGGATGAAAGGGCACGCCGACCACCAGGGCGTCGGGCCGCCACTCCTTGATGCGCGCCTCGACGGCCTTCAGGCGGGCGTCGCTGCCTTCGGCATTGATGGTGGGCTGAGGGGTGGAGGTGCGGGTCAGCACGTTGCCGGTGGCAACGCCGGTACGCTTGAGACCGAAGTCGAAAGCCAGAAATGTTTGGAGGCCAGTGGCCCGAGAGGAAGGCATGGCCGCCAGGCTCATGCGTGACCGGCCTCGGGTGAGAGCATCCAGCTTTGCAGACCCAGCAGCATGAGCGCCTTGTCGTAGCGCTGCTCCACCGGGGTATCGAAGATCACCCCCACGTCGGCGGCAACGGTGAGCCAGCTGTTGTCGGAGATTTCGGATTCAAGCTGGCCTTCACCCCAGGCGGAATAACCGAGGGAAACAAACACCCTGCGCGGACCTGCGCCGGTGGACAGCGCCTCAAGGACGTCCTTGGAGGTGGTCATCTCCAGGCCGCCGGGAATGGTCATCGTCGAGGCATAAACCGACTCATTGCCGGGCATCATGGATTCGTGCAGTACAAAACCCCGCTCGGTCTGGACCGGGCCGCCCTGAAATACGGGAGCCTGGGTCAGGTCGTCGCGCCGCAGAGGCAGCTCGACCTTGTCGAACAGGTTCTTGAGGTTGATGTCGCTGGGCTTGTTGATGACCAGCCCCAGCGCGCCGCGATCGCTGTGTTCGCACATATACACCACGCTTTTGGCAAAAGCTTCGTCATCCATCCCCGGCATGGCAATGAGGAAGTGATGCGTGAGGTTGATCGATGCGGATTCCGTGGCCATAAAAGGATTTTACGCCGGACAGGCTGCCACCGGGGGTCGCCGGCACGGCAACCGGCAATTTACCGGGGTCAAGAGCCGAACCGCCGCTTTTCGTTACCATGGCCCGATGCAAAAAAAGTATGAGACCGGGCTGATGTGGTTCAGGCGTGACCTGCGGGTTGAGGACAACGCCGCGCTGTATCACGCGCYGAAGTCTTGTAAGCAGGTGTATTGCGCATTTGTTTTTGACCGGGACATCCTGGACAGCTTGCCAAGGGTCGACCGCCGCGTGGAGTTCATACGGGAATCAGTGCTGAGCCTGGATGGTCAATTGCAAAAGCTGGGTGCCGCGGCCGGCCACCCCGGCGCCTGCCTGCTGACGGCCCATTACGGCGCCGTGGATGCGGTGGTGAGACTGGCATCCGAGTTGGGTGCCGACGCCGTCTTTGCCAACCACGACGACGAACCCCAGTCGCTGGCGCGCGACGCCGCAGTGCGAGCGGCACTTGAGGCCATGGGAAAAGCCTTCTACAGCTTCAAGGACCACGTCATCTTTGAACGCCACGAGGTGCTGACCCTGGCGGGCAAGCCCTACACCGTGTTCACGCCTTACAAAAATGCCTGGCTAAAGAAGGTGGACGACTTTTATCTCAAGGCTTATCCCGTCGAAAAATACGGTGCAGCCCTGGCTGCCGTGTCGGCAAGCAGACGCCCTGTCCCGTCGCTGGGCGAGTTGGGATTTGAGACCAGCAACCTGTCGGCGCTGAAGATCCCCGCGGGCAGTGAAGGCGGCGCCCGGCTTTTCAAAGATTTCACCGGCCGCATGGCGCAGTACAAGGAGACGCGGGACTTTCCGGCCGTCAAGGGCCCGAGTTACCTGGGGGTGCACCTCCGGTTCGGTACGGTCTCGATACGGCATATGGCCTCGGCTGCCTGGCGCGCGGTCAATCACCAAGGCGCTGGGAATAGCAACAACGAAGGCGCCGCCACCTGGCTCAGCGAGTTGATCTGGCGGGATTTTTATGCGCAGATTCTGGCCAATTTCCCGCACGCCGCCAGCAGCGCGTTCAAGCCGGACTATGACGCGATCAAGTGGGAAAGCGGGGAGGAGGCCCAAAGGCTGTTTCAAGCCTGGTGCGCTGGCCGCACGGGCTACCCGCTGGTGGACGCAGCCATGGCCCAGATCAACCAGACAGGCTATATGCACAACCGCCTGCGTATGGTGGCTGCGAGTTTTCTGGTGAAAGACCTTGGCATTGACTGGCGCTGGGGTGAGCGTTACTTTGCCGAAAAGCTCAACGACTTTGACTTGTCAGCCAACAATGGCGGCTGGCAGTGGGCGGCCAGTACAGGTTGCGATGCACAGCCCTATTTTCGTATTTTCAACCCGGTCAGCCAGAGTGAGAAGTTTGATGCTGGCGGAAAGTTCATCCGCAAGTATGTGCCGGTACTGGCGCAGCTGCCTGACAAGTTGCTACACAGTCCGTGGCTGGCGAAACCGCTGGAGCTGGCCAGCGCGGGCGTTGTATTGGGAGAAAATTACCCGCTGCCCATCGTGCAACACGACGAGGCAAGAATGCTGACATTGCAGCGCTATGCGGTCGTAAAAAAGCCCTGAGGGGATCCCCAGGGCTTGCTATTACTTTAGGAGCTGCTGGCGCACGTTCCGTCTTGGTTGCAGCCTGTTTTTGCTGCTATTTCCTCAGGCGGAAGCAACTGTCTCGGTAGCGCAGTAATGGCGCACCAGGCTCATCAACTCTTCTTCAGAGAACGGTTTTCCGAGATAGTGGTCAACGCCGAGCTCTTTGGCATGCTCACGGTGCTTTTCAGCAATACGGGACGTGATCATGATGATGGGCAGGTTGTTCAATCGGACGTCAGCCCTGATGTTGCGCGCCAGGTCGAAGCCATCCATGCGCGGCATTTCGATATCTGACAGCACCACAGCTGGCCGCTCCTCCTGCAATCGTTCAAGCGCCTGCAAGCCGTCGGCCGCCATGGAGACACGATAACCTTCGCGTTGAAGCAGGCGTTGCGTGACCCGGCGAACCGTAATGGAGTCATCAACCACCAGAATCAGCGGAATCTGCGGTGCGGCAGGCGCCAGCATCGTGGTTTTCGCGACGCCGCCGCCGGCGGTGCCGGCAGCAGTTTCCGCGGTGGCACCGGTGCCTTCAAGCATGTGCGGCTCGGCCCGATCAGAACTCCATGCGCGTGCCTGCTGGCCATAGACAGATGCCAACGCAACCGGGTTATAGATCAGCACGACCGCACCGGAGGCAAGCACCGACATGCCAGCCAAACCGGGCAGACGGGACAACTGGGGACCCAGATTCTTGACCACAACTTCCTGATTGCCCAGCACTTCATCGACGTGCAGGGCAATACGCTGCGCGGCGCTTCGGAAGATCACAACAGGCGTAGTCTTGCCCTGGACTTCAGCGCTATGGTGCGAAGCCTGCAGCAGGGCGCCGGACCAGAAGAAAGGCATCGATTCGCCGGCAATTTCAAGCGTGCCGGTGTTGTAGGCCTGCTGCAAATCCTTGGCTGAAGCGCGCCTGACGGTTTCCACCACATTGGCAGGAACGCCTACGGAGAGGTTGCCCGAGCGGATCATCACCACCTGCGTCACGGCGGTGGTCAGCGGAAGTATCAGCTTGAAGTGTGTTCCCTTGCCGGAAACCGTGGAGGTTTCGATCCGGCCGCCCAGCGCGTTGACTTCGGAGCGGACCACGTCCATGCCGATGCCCCGGCCAGCCAGTTCGGTCACTTGCGCTGCCGTGGAGAAGCCAGGCATGAATATCAGGTTGGCAGCGTCACTGTCTTGGAGCGTCTGGTCAGCCGTGATCATTCCGAGGCTGATCGCTTTTTCGCGGATGCGCGCCAGGTTGAGACCAGCGCCGTCATCGCTGAAGTCAACCGAAACGTCGTTGCCTTCCTGGCGAAGGTGAACGGTAATGAGGCCAACCGGGTCTTTGCCTGCGTCGGTGCGGACCTGCGTGCTTTCAATACCGTGCGCCACGCAATTACGCAACAGGTGCTCAAAGGCCGGCGTCATACGGTCCAGCATGCCGCGGTCCATTTCCATGGTACCGCCCAGCAAGTCCAGGCGCACCTGCTTGCCGGTTTCCTTGGAGGCCTGGCGCACCACGCGGTAGAGGCGTTCGGAAATACCTTCAAATTCCACCATGCGCGTGCGCAGCAGGTCGCGCTGCAACTCACGGGTCTGGCGGGCTTGGGCGATCAAGTCGTCTTCAGTCGCTTCCACCGTGCGCTGTAAAGTGCGCTGCACGGTTGCCACGTCATTCACCGACTCGGCCATCATGCGGGTCAATTCCTGCACGCGTGTAAAGCGGTCGAACTCCAGCGGGTCGAACCCGGCCTGAGCCTCCTTGGCCTGGGCCAGGCGCGACTGCATCTGGGTTTCAGCCTGCAGCTCGATGTCTCGCAGTTGCTGACGCAAGCGATTCAAGTTACCGCTCATGTCGTTCAGGGAACCGCGTAACTGGCTGAGCTCGGCCTCCAGCCGCGAGCGCGTGATCATGACTTCACCCGCCTGGTTCACCATGCGGTCAAGCAGTTGGGAACGAACGCGGATGGAAGCGGACGCTGCCTGCCGCAGCGGCTGCATTGCCATGGTCTGCGGCGCAGGCACCGTGAGCTTGCGCCCCGTATTGTCGGCGGCAGGAGCAACGGTCTCGGCAGGAGTTTCCTGTACCTCCGCAATTGGGACGGGCTTGTCTTGCGCAACCGGCTTCGGTTCGGGCGTAACGGCGGCAATAGGCGTCAGCTGAACGGGCGCAGCCGCAGCAGCGGCATCAGCACGGCGCAACGCTTCAAACGTGGCTTCCATGGCATCAAAACGGTTTACCAGGGGTTCGAAGTCCTGGCGCGCCGCCGCATCGGAGCCGAGATGCTCAATTTCCGACTCAATCCGGTGAGCCATTTCGCCGAGCCGCAATGCTCCCGCGAGCCGGGCGCTGCCCTTGAGCGTGTGGAGTGCACGCAGGACTTCCATGCGTGCGCCCTGATTATCGGGACGCGAGGACCACTGCCGCAATGCCCCTCCCAGCTGGGGCATAAGTTCTGCAGCTTCCTCTTCAAAAATCGGGAAGAGGTCGGGGTCAATCGCATCAACCGCGTCGATTTCGTCGTCCTCGTCCTCCTCGAAGCTTGAGCTGGCCGGCGCACTGGCGGCCTGCACCAACCGCACAGGGGGAGCGACGACCGCCGCAGGTGGAGGCACAACGGGCGTTACCTGAACCGGGGCCGGCATCTCTGTTACCCGGGCCATGACTGGTTCCGGCTCCGGCTCTGGTGAGTGCATCGGTTCCACTGATGTTGTTTCCACCGGCGCTGACTCAGCGGGGAAGTCGAAATCGGAGAAATCATTACCAGGGGGCAAAATCGAATCGGAGAAGTCGAGTTGCTTCAGACGGTCAAGGACTGTCGCATCCGCATCTTTGAGGAACCCGGCGGCAAACTGGTGCAGAAGCCTGCGGATATCCTCGGCTGCATCGACAAACACCTGACCATATCTGGCGGCACCATTGCTGTGATGCGCCCTGGACTGTTGCAATGCATGCTCAAGCGCCCGGGCCATCCCGGACAGGGCGTCGAATCCGACGGTCGCGGAGCTACCGGCGAGGGAATGTGCCAAGGCAACAGTCGAGTCGCTGACCGGCTGATTCAGCTCCAATGCCCACTCAGCCACTTCTGTCACGAGGCGGCGTGACCATTCATCGGCTTCATTCAGGTAAACGTTATAAAGCGGAATCCCGATGCGCAAGGCACCGATGACTTTGACCTGCTCATCACCGTTGCCATCCAGCGGTAATACGCTGTCAATTGCTTCAACCGGATCGTCGATTTTTAACTCTTCTGCGATGCTTTCGGTTACTGGCGATTGCTGTTGGCCCCCAGAGGTGAAATCAAAAGCCACTGGCGCTGGCTGTTCGGCAACCGCAGGCTCAGCCTGGAAATGCTTGTCGAAATCCGCGTCCGACAGTTCGATCGCTTCTGCGGAATCCATTTCGGAAGTCGCGAACGGTTCTGCAACAAGGGACTGCGCTGATGCGGGCGTCGCCTCAGCCGTCGCAGAAACCGCAGACAGGCTGCCGAAATCGATACCTTCAATTTCAACCACAGATGAGCTGGCAGGCTCCGCAGGGCTCACGCTTGCGGCCGTACCTTCCGGTTCAAACATAAGGTCAAAGTCGAGGTCTGTCACAACGGCTGGCTCAGCAACCGGTTCCGCAACAGCGGGATCAGGAACACCGGAATCCAGCTCAATCTCGGGTATCAGAGCTACTGGTGGCACCGCCGCTACGGCAGCGGCAGGAGGAGGCTCGGCAACATCAACAGCCGCGGTCACCAGCGGGCTATAACGGCCCTCGGTACGCATGGCTTCAGCGCTGGTACGGAAGGTCGACGCCGACCAGGAGCCGTCGCGATTTCCTGCAATGTCTTCAATCCACTTTGCAAAACCGTCCATGGCTTCTGACGACAAAGCCCGAAACTCATCCGTGGCGACCTTCTGGTCGGCCAGCCAGCTATTAAGCATCTGCTCAAGCGACCAGGCTGCTTCACCGAACTCATTGAGCCCCACCATGCGGGAACTGCCCTTAAGGGTATGAAAGGCGCGCCGCAAAACCGTGAGTTGCGATACATCGCCTGGATCACTGCTCAGCGCAGCCAATGCTGCCTGACCGTTGCCGACAACTTCACGCGCTTCTTCAAGGAAGATGTCGCGGAGATCGTCTTCTTCAAAGTCGTCCGAAACGGCAGGGCTCTCAGGCGCCGCTTGCACGGGCACCACCGTGAATGCCAGAGTCGTCAGCGCCTCCGCTGCGGCGCTCGCGCTGCTTCCGGAAACAGCGACCGCGGCTTCGCGCGCACTTTGCGCGAGCGCAGGTTGCTCGGCCAGCGCCGCCTGGGTGGCCAGCGTGTCGAGTTTGAGCGTGAGGTTTTGGTCCGTCTCGCCAAGGCCCGCGTCCTGCACGACAGAAATCACTTCCTGTGAAAGCGAATCATTGGTGACCGTGACAGAAGTCGCGGCACTTGCCGCGTTCTGGGCACGGCCCATCAAAGGCTTGAGCTCGCCCTTTTCTGCGTCATACACAAACAATTTTTTCGCCAGCGCAGGCTGATAGTTCAGCATGTCGATGAGGAAGCTCAAGGCACCGAGGTTGTTTCCGAGGTGCTCGAATGTCCCGGCCGCGCGTGCGAGTTGCTCATCAATTTCGGTAACCAGCATCTGCTCGACGCTGTCCCGCATACGCAGGACGGCGTGTGAAGCCTGGTCAAGCCCCAGCACCGACAATACGCCACGCATTTGCGAGAGCTGGCCCGGCACAGCCTGCAACGCCACCTTGTCTTGCGGATTACGGAAAAACACATCAAGGGATTTTTCAAGCTCGCCCAGTGATACGCGCAGCTCACCAACCACACTTCCCATGGTTTGCTTGTCGCTGACCCTGCGGTACAACTCCTCCATCCATCCTTCCAGAGGTTGTGGCTCACCGCCGGCACGGACACCTTCCAGCCGCTCTGCCAGATTGGCAGTTCTTACAGCCAATTGCGGGTCGTTGGGATCAAGGTCATCAAAGGCAGCTTCCAGATAAAGCACCGAGGTGGCCACTTCCATGGCCAGTTCTATCCCGGGAGCCTGCCCAGACCGGACCGTCGTATCCACGGCGCGAGTCAATGCCTGTGCAAGTGGCTCACTGGGCGGGTGAAGTTTGATCAGGGAGTCCGTGACGAGACTGAATTGGTCGGCAACAGACTTGAATTTATTGGCGTCTCCCGCGGAAAGCGAAGACCAGGTCTCTTTTGCTGACGTAATCCGCTTGCGAGCTTGCGCGAGCAAGGCTGGATCAAAGCGCCCGAACTGGACAAGCTCATAGTCCACTGGCTTGAACCGGTTAAGGCCATAGGCTGAACGAATAGCTGAAAGTACGGGCGTATCGCTGGCACGGGGAGAGACAGCTTGCGAGCAAAAGAACAACAAATCCTGCGCCAGCCGGTCCGATACGCCCGTATCGCCCTTGGCAAGGGAGGCATACTGCATCAGGATTCGCGATGCCGCCCGCCTCACATAGATATCCGAACTGAGCAACTCGTTCGCCACTGCCTCAAAATAGGCCGCTGCAATCTTCCAGAATATTCGGGGCTGGCGGTCCGCTTGCCTGGCCGCAAATCCGAGGCTGAGCACCTTGAGATTCTTCGCGGCTTGCGGCGCCTTGCCCTTCATAACCTGAAGCACCGATTGATCCATGACCGCACGCGCGCCGTCGTCGTAATTGCGGGGGTCTGCTGTCGTGGGCAGTTCTGGCTCCAGCCAGCGCCATTCAAGCGGCCACAAGTCAGCCGGATGAATACGATCGGCGCGGACCAACTCCTGAACGTCACGGTACTGGGGAAAAAGCGACACGGCTGACACGGGTTTGTCGGCCAGCACGCCCTCCAGATACTCTGTCAACGCAAAACTGGCACGTTCGATTTTGCCGGCAGCGTCTTGACTGCATTGCTCAGGTTGCTGCACAAATTTTTGTACTGCAGCTTCCATGGCCCGCAACACCAGCGCAGGACCAGCAAGACCGACCATCTCCAGCGCACCCACTGCCTGGTGTAATTGCTGCCGTGCTATGCGCAGCTGGCTGGCATCAAGCGCCGCAAGGTCGGACCCGCGTGCAGCTTCCGCGTCTCGCACAAAACGCTTGAGCGCTTTGGCTGCACCGTCCAGCGACTTGCGAAGTTCGTCAAGCACCCAGGCCAGGGGGCCTAGATCATTGACCGCGAGATCGAGCTCGGTGGCAGTTGAGTTCGGGGCGTTGGATTGCATAGATAGCGGGCCGGTTCAGGAATCGGTGTCAATGGCGAAGGCTGCGTTTAGCGCACAACAAACTTGCATCAGGCGATCTTGAATCGGGACACCGACTGACGCAGCTCTTCAGCCATGCGGGAAAGATCGCGCACCTGCTGCGCCGTGGAGCGGGTACCTTCTCCAGTTTGTTCCGTCACCGCAAAAATATGCTGGATGTTGCCGGCCACCACGTTGGCCGAGGCGGCTTCGCGGGAGGCGGAATTGGAAATCTGCTCAATCAGGTCAGCGAGGCGGCGTGACACCTGGTCAATCTCGGTCAGCGCGGTACCTGCGTTATCGGACAGTTTGGCCCCTTCCACCACACCTTGGGTGGAGCGTTCCATAGCGGCCACAGCATCCTGCGTATCGGTTTGAATGGCTTTCACCAGTGCCGAAATCTGGCGCGTAGCATCTGCGGAACGTTCAGCAAGTCGCTGCACCTCTTCCGCAACCACGGAGAAGCCTCGTCCGGCTTCACCGGCTGACGCGGCTTGAATGGCTGCGTTCAGCGCCAAAACGTTGGTCTGTTCGGTAATGTCCGAGATCAGTTCGGTAATTTCACCAATCTCCTGCGAGGACTCACCGAGTCGCTTGATCCGCTTTGAGGTCTCCTGGATCTGGTCGCGGATGGAGTTCATACCGCCGATGGCGTTCTGCACAGCCTGCAGGCCGGATTCGGCGGCTGTCAGCGATTGGCGCGCCACCTGGGAAGATTCCTGCGCCTGTGTGGACACCTCGTTAATTCGGGATGCCATGTCAAGCACCGACTGGCCGGTTTCACGAATCTCGCGCAGCTGCTCAGTGGACGCTGCCAGCAGTTCGGTCGAGGTACTTTCCACCTGGGCCGTCGTTTGCGCAACGCGGGTAGCCGTGTTCTGTACGTTACCCACCAGCTGCCGCAACTCTTCAACCGTGTAGTTCACCGAGTCGGCGATAGCGCCGGTAATATCTTCGGTCACGGTTGCTTCCTGCGTCAAGTCACCTTCAGCCACTGTCTGCAACTCATTCATCAATCGCAAAATGGCAGCCTGATTGGCGTCATTGACGCGCTTGGCGTCCTGCTCCTGTCCTTTAGCTTCCTGTCGCTGGGTTTCAGCAACAGCCTGACGCTGCTTGCTGTCCTCCACCTGGAGCTTGGCCAGACCTGCTGCGCAGAGCAGTGCAAAGGTCGCGGCACCGGCAAGAATGGCCAGCGACAAAACGCTCAGACCGGTTTGCAGCGACAGCTTGCCCTGCAAATCCTCAAGACCACGGCGAAGGGGTTCGCTGTCCGCAATAATCGAAGATTGCGCCTCACGGGCAGACACCAGACCTTGCAAGTTACCCAGAATGGCGCCGGCCTGTACACGCGTCTGCTCATAAAGAG
>NZ_JBFUBD010000014.1:0-54709 GCF_056405935.1 Polaromonas sp. P1_E3 | reverse complement strand
CATCCTGGCAATAATGCGGACTACCCGTCCCTCATCCAATCCATCCACTTCATCCACCCCCATCCTTCACAGGAATGCCATGAAATTCAATCTCTCCTTGCTGGCTGCCTTCACACTGGCGCTGGCCACCGGGGCATCCGCGCAAACCACCAAGCCGGGCTTGTGGGAAGTCACCAACAAAATGCAGTCCAGCTCGGGCGAGATGGAAAAAGCCATGGCCAACATGGAAAAACAGATGGCGAGCATGCCGCCGGAGCAGCGCAAGCAGATGCAGGACATGCTGGCAAAGCAGGGAATGTCCATGGGTACGGCCCCCGGCGGCGGCATGAGCATGAAGATGTGTATCACCAAGGAGATGGCTGAGCGCAACGAACTGCCGCAGCAGCAGCAAGGCAACTGCAAGACCACCCAGTCGCCGCGCAGCGGCAACACCATGAAGCTCTCCTACGTATGCACCCAGCCGCCCTCCACCGGTGAAGGCGTGATGACCTTCAACGGCGACAGCGCCTACACCATGAAGATGAACACCACCACCACGGTCAAAGGCAAGCCTGAACAGATGACCATGGACGCTTCAGGCAAGTGGCTGTCGGCAGACTGCGGCAGCATCAAACCGATCACTCCACCGAAGAAGTAGTCTGATCAGAAGATCGCATGGGATGCTGTCCCTAGCAGCGAATCCACAGGGCATGTCTTCACCAGCAGGGGCCGCGGAACCGGCTTCGCCGGGCCGCAGGCGCAGCGGCCCCCTCGGGGGGCAGGGAGCTACACGAAGTGAGCGACCGTGGGGGCTATCTCCCACCGAAAATAGCGGTGCCTACACGCACCATCGTGCTGCCCGAATGGATGGCGGCTTCCAGATCGGCCGTCATGCCCATCGACAAGGTGTCCATGGGCGCGGGCAGAACACCTGACGAATTTATCTGGTCAAAAACGGCTTTTGCCCGCGCGTGGACTGCGCAAGCAGCTACAAAATTAATAGCAGGCTCGGGGATGGACATCAGGCCGCGCAGCGTCAGGCGCGGCAGCTGCGCCACCTCCCGCGCCAGTGCCTGGACGTCTTCAGGCGCCACCCCCGACTTGTTGGCGCCGCCATCGACATTGATCTGCAGGCAAACCTGCAGCGGAGGCAATTCGGGGGGTCGCTGCTCGCTCAGCCGCTGGGCGATTTTCAGGCGGTCGACGGACTGCACCCAGTCAAAATGTTCGGCCACAAGCCGGGTCTTGTTGCTCTGGACCGGGCCGATACAGTGCCACTCAAGCACAGCGCCCGCTGCGGCCTGGCGATCGCGCAACGCAAGGATTTTCTCCACACCTTCCGTGATGTAGTTTTCGCCAAAGGCACGCTGGCCGTCGGACGCGGCGTCCATCACGGCGTCCGCACCGAAGGTTTTGGAGACCGCCAGCAACCGCACCGTGGCCGGGTTCCGGTTGGCAGCAAAACAGGCCGTGGTTATCCGGTCACGGACAAGCTGGAGATTGCGCACAATCGTGGTCATAATCGAACTGTAAACTTAGTTTCAAAACCATTTTCAGAGGGTCACGGGATGGATATCACGCAGCTGCTGGCTTTTAGCGTCAAGAACAAGGCGTCTGACTTGCATTTGTCGGCAGGCTTGCCCCCCATGATCCGGGTTCACGGCGATGTGCGGCGCATCAACATCGACCCGCTGGACCACAAGCAGGTGCATTCCATGGTGTACGACATCATGAACGACACCCAGCGCAAAACGTATGAAGAATTCCTGGAAGTCGACTTTTCCTTCGAAATCGACGGGCTGGCCCGCTTCCGGGTCAATGCCTTCAACCAGAACCGCGGCGCCGGCGCCGTGCTGCGGACCATTCCCTCCAAAATCCTGACGCTGGAGCAGCTCAACGCGCCCAAGATTTTCGGTGAGCTGGCCATGAAGCCGCGCGGCATGGTGCTGGTCACCGGCCCTACCGGCTCGGGCAAGTCGACCACGCTGGCCGCCATGGTCAACTTCCTGAACGAAAACGAATACGGCCACATCCTCACGGTGGAAGACCCGATCGAATTCGTGCACGAGTCCAAGAAATGCCTGATCAACCAGCGCGAGGTCGGCCCGCACACCCTGAGCTTTAACGCCGCGCTGAAATCCGCGCTTCGCGAAGATCCGGACGCCATCCTGGTGGGCGAAATGCGTGACCTGGAAACCATCCGGCTGGCCATGTCTGCCGCTGAAACGGGCCACCTGGTTTTCGGCACGTTGCATACTTCCAGCGCCGCCAAAACGATCGACCGGATCATTGACGTGTTCCCGGCCGAAGAAAAGGAAATGATCCGTTCCATGCTGTCCGAGTCATTGCAGGCCGTCATTTCGCAAACGCTGTGCAAAACCAAGGACGGCACAGGCCGCGTGGCCGCGCACGAGATCATGCTGGGCACCAGCGCCATCCGCAACCTGATCCGCGAAGCCAAGGTCGCGCAGATGTACTCTTCCATCCAGACCGGCAACAGCGTAGGCATGCAGACGCTGGACCAGAACCTGACCGATCTGGTCAAACGCAATGTGATTTCCGCTGCCGAGGCTCGCGGCAAAGCCAAAATTCCAGAGAATTTCCCCGGCTAATCCGCTCCGCCGTCTTTTCGTTGACCCAAGAATCTGTTTGAAAGGAGTCGCAAATGGAACGCGACCAGGCCAGTAAATTCATCAATGATCTGCTGAAACTCATGGTCAGCCGCAACGGCAGTGACCTGTTCATCACAGGCGACTTTCCGCCAGCCATGAAAGTGGACGGCAAGGTGACCAAAGTGTCGCCCCAACCGCTGAACGCCGGTCACACGCTCGCCCTTGCCCGTTCCATCATGAACGACAAGCAGGCGGCCGAGTTCGAGCGCACCAAGGAATGCAATTTCGCGATTTCGCCGCCCGGCGTGGGGCGCTTTCGCGTCAACGCTTTTATCCAGCAAGGCAAAGTCGGCATGGTGATGCGGACCATTCCGGCCGTGCTGCCCACCATTGACGGACTGGGTGTGCCGCAGGTGCTGAAAGAGGTGGTGATGAGCAAACGCGGCCTGACCATCCTGGTCGGCGCCACGGGTTCGGGCAAGTCGACCACGCTGGCGGCCATGGTCGACTGGCGCAACGAGCAATCCTTCGGCCACATCATCACGATTGAAGATCCGGTGGAGTTTGTCCATGCGCACAAGAATTGCGTGATCACGCAGCGTGAAGTGGGCCTGGACAC
This sequence comes from Polaromonas sp. P1_E3, assembly GCF_056405935.1. NCBI lineage: Bacteria > Pseudomonadati > Pseudomonadota > Betaproteobacteria > Burkholderiales > Comamonadaceae > Polaromonas > Polaromonas sp. P1_E3. The sequence goes on along the minus strand of NZ_JBFUBD010000014.1, from coordinate 51,499 downwards.
CGACAGCTGGGAAGCGGCCCTGAAAAACACGCTGCGCCAGGCGCCCGACGTTATTTTGATGGGCGAGATCCGCGACCGCGAAACCATGGAGCACGCCATCGCGTTTGCCGAAACCGGTCACCTGTGCCTGGCCACCCTGCACGCCAACAGCGCCAACCAGGCCCTGGACCGCGTGATCAACTTCTTCCCTGAAGAGCGCCGTACCCAGTTGCTGATGGACTTGTCGCTCAACCTCAAGGCCATGATTTCACAGCGGCTCGTTCCCAAGCAGGACGGCAAGGGCCGTTTCGCCGCAGTCGAAGTCATGCTCAACTCACCACTGATCTCCGACCTGATCTTCAAGGGCGAAGTCTCCGAAATCAAGGAGATCATGAAGAAGAGCCGCAACCTGGGCATGCAAACATTCGACCAGGCGCTGTATGACGCGTTCGAGAGCCACTTCATCACCTATGAAGACGCGCTGCGCAATGCCGACTCGGTGAACGACCTGCGCCTGCAGATCAAGCTCAATTCCCAACGCGCCAAGTCCGTCGACCTGGCGGCGGGTACCGAAAACTTCGCTATCGTCTAACCCGCTGAATTGCCGAGGTTGTTCCGGCCAAAGGCTGAGTTGGAAGGGCTAAAGGCCGCGAAGCAGACCTGAAGGTAATCGATAGTGGCCCGGATTTTCGGGGCCCTATGGCGCTCAGCCAGAATCACCGCATCAATAGAATAAACATCGCTCACCGTGTGCCGGGCCAGCACCGGCTTTAGCCGGCCTTGCGCCACCAGTTCGCGACCAATAACATCGTTGATCCGGGCAATGCCGGCTCCCCCCAAGGCAAGTGAAACCACCGCAGCGCTGCTATTGACGCGCAACTGCCCCTGCACCGCGAGTGGGGTGACGACCGCGTTTTCTTCGAAGGTCCATTGATTGTGGGTAATCGAAGTGGAATTTGATATCAGGCTGTGCAATTGAAGATCTGCCGGCACACGCGGAACACCATGCTTCTTGAGATACAGGGGTGAAGCGTACAGAGCACGCCCATGGCTTCCCAGATTACGGGCAATGGCCGTCTGCGCAGGTGCAACACCCGCCCTCACGACGATATCCATCGCCTCATCGGCCATGCTGACAAGGCGATCATCCAGATGCAGGTCCAGCTTCAGTTCCGGGTGCAAGGCCCGCAGCTTGGCCAGCCGGGGAATCAGTACATATTCAGCAAGAATCTGGCTGATGCTCAAGCGCACCGTACCCACCACTGAGCGGCTTCGGCTGGCGAAGCTGTTTTGCAATTGCCTGTGTTCGGCAAGGATGCGCTGGGCATATTCAAGGAAGACCTCACCTTCGTCAGTGAGAGAGAGGCTGTGAGTGGTCCGGTGCATCAACCGAAGGCCGCATTGAGCCTCCATGCGCGCGAGCGAACGCGACATATGGCTGGCCGCGACGTTGCGCTCCCTCGCTACTGTCGAGAGCGACTGGGCAGATGCAAGCTGCGCAAACAGTGAGAAGTCATCAAGGCTGAGGTTTTTCATGCTTGTGCAGATTTGACACAAGCATTATGCATTCGGGGGGATTTCCAGCCGGCTTCATCTTGGGCACAGTTCACTTCGCACGGACATGTTGCACCGTCGCTCACCAAAGGATTTTTTGATGCCCATCTCCATTCAGCTATCGCAGGGACTTTTAACGCAGGCCGGCGAGCGTGAGGTTTTCTCCAGAGTCGCGGACGCCTTGCTACAGGTACACGGCCTCAGCGGAAACGCCTTCATGACCCCCGCAGTCATCGGACATGTCGACATTTACCCTGAAGAGCACAGTTATGCCGGCGGCAAACCCCAGTCGCTCGCGGTCATAGAGATCAAGGTCCCTTCTGTCACCTTCCCTGATCAGTCGGTGAAAGACAACTTCGTCAAGGCGGCAACAGACATCATTGACGAGCTCAAGGCGGGAAAACACCCGAGAGAGCGCACCTTCGTCAACGTGACCTATGCGGTGGAGGGGGCCTGGGGAATTGCCGGCAAAGCCTATACCAACGCCGATCTGGGAATGGCCATTGGAGCTGCCGCAGGCTAGGCAGGCGCGGGAGCTGACCACTGCCCCTACATTCACCTCGTCACCCGCACGGCGCACCAACCGATTAACCAAAGGAAACTGCATGCCTCTCGTACGAATTGACCTTCCTGACACTACCCCGGACGAAGAGCTTTCGGCCGTGTCGGGCCTTGTGCACCAAGCCCTGGTAGACACATTCAATGTGCCAGGGCCGGATCGCTTCCAGACGCTCGCGCGCCATCCACCGCGTCAGCTCATTTGCTCCGAAGAATTCCTGGGGGTCACGCACTCCGCTCACGTAGTTTTTATTCAAATATTCTGCGCCCCCGGCCGATCGCAGGACATGAAGAAGGCGCTTTTCGCGGAAATCGTAAAACAGATCTCGTCGAATTGCAGCTTTAGTGCGGCCGACGTCATCATCAACCTGGTTGAAACGTCGCGTGAGAACTGGTCTTTTGGAAACGGCATGATGCAATTGAGCTGATAAATTGGGACAGACCTAGATGGGCGAACAGGGAGGTTCACTGGGCAAAGCGCGCAATCAAGCCATAATCATTGCTGATAAACCCCCTTGCCCGACGGGCCTCAAGAGATTTAACCGTGTCATCAATTCACCCCAAAACCTACGAAACTTCAGATTCACGTGCCGTCGCCTTCCTGGGCCTGGGCGTCATGGGCTATCCCATGGCCGGTCACCTGGCGCTGGCGGGTCACGACGTCACGGTCTACAACCGCAGCGCCGCCAAGGCTGCGTCCTGGACGAGCGAGTTCAAGGGCCGCGCGGCCGCCACACCGCGCGAGGCGGCTGCAGGCGCAGACATCATTTTCTGTTGCGTGGGCAACGATACCGATCTGCGCAGCGTGGTATTGGGTAACGATGGCGCRCTGGCCGGCATGAAACCGGGCGCCATTTTTGTCGACCACACCACGGCTTCAGCCGACGTGGCGCGCGAGCTCTGCGCGGCGGCCTCAAAGGTCGGCCTGCACTTCATAGATGCGCCCGTCTCAGGCGGCCAGGCAGGTGCGCAGAATGGCGCGCTGACCGTGATGTGCGGCGGAGACAAGGAGGCGTTCGACGCCGTCAAACCCGCCGGTATGGCCTTTTCCAAGGCCTTTACGCTGATGGGTGCCAGCGGCGCGGGCCAGCTCACCAAGATGGTCAACCAGATTTGCATCGCCGGGCTGGTGCAAGGGCTGAGCGAAGCGGTCGCCTTCGGCCAAAAAGCCGGCCTTGATGTGAACCAGGTGCTGGACGTGATTGGCAAGGGCGCGGCGCAAAGCTGGCAGCTCGACAACCGCGGCAAGACCATGGTGGCTGACAAATTTGACTTCGGGTTTGCCGTGGACTGGATGCGCAAGGACTTGGGCCTGGTGCTGGATGAGGCCAAGCGCAATGGGGCACGCCTGCCCGTCACCGCCCTGGTGGACCAGTTTTATGCGGACGTGCAGGCCATGGGCGGCCAGCGTTGGGATACGTCGAGCCTGATCAAGCGCCTGAAGTAAGCGCCAGAAAAGCTTAAGGGCTGCGGGCGGCCCGGTGCGCAGGATGCGCAGTTGAGCGGCCCTTTGAACCTGGGCCTTGTGAACCCAGGCCCTCTCTCGGGTCTTAGCTGCCTGCTGGCTTGGCGCCTGCAGGGGGAGGTGCATCAGATTTTGGCAGCATGCGCGCCAGCTCTTCCTCGCTGATGATCTCAAAGATGCGGATCACCTTCTGCACGCCTGGTGTGGACCGGACGACGTCGGTGGCGCGATCCGCCTCGCGCTGCGTAACGCGCCCCATCAGGTAGGTGGTACCACGCTCGGTAACCACCTTGAAAGCATTTGACGACAGGTCACGGGCATCCACCAGCATCGCCTTGACACGGCCGGTGACCAGCGTGTCTGACGAACGCTGAGTCAAGGTGGAATTTCCCATGACGGCCAGTTCATTGACCACCGAATTCACGTTCTCCACACGCGCAACGATCTGCTCGACCAGTTGCTTGTCCTGGGGACTGGGGACTTCACCCGTCAGCAGAACCTGCCGGTTGTAGCTGGTCAGGTTGACATGGGCGCGATCACCCACATTGCTGCGAATCCGGCTGAGCGCCCGCAACTCAATGCCCTCATCCTCCAGTTGTGCCCCCGACGTGCGGCGGTCGGTCGCAACAAACGCACCGCCGGCCATGCCGCCCACGACCAGTGGAAAGCAGGCTGTCAAGGCGCTGCCAAGCAATACCGACGTGCCGATGGCCAGTGTGAGTCGTTTCAACGGGGCAAATTTCATACAGAGGTCTCCTGATCGCCAAGTAACTGGGTGTCCACGCCGTCGCAAATGCAATGGAGGACAAGAAGGTGCACTTCCTGGATACGCGCGGTCCGCTCATGCGGCACGCAGATATGCACATCGGTTTCACGCAGGGCATGCGTCATCTTGCCGCCGCCGCGTCCCGTCAGCGCCACCACGGTCATTTCGCGCTCATGGGCCGCCTCAATGGCGGCCAGCACGTTGGCTGAATTGCCGCTGGTGCTGATGGCCAGCAACACGTCGCCGGCACCGCCCAGGGCACGCACCTGCTTCGAGAAAATAACCGTGAAGTCGTAGTCGTTCGCAATGGCCGTAAGGATGGAGCTGTCGGTCGTCAACGCGATCGCACCCAGCTCGGGCCGCTCACGCTCATAACGGCCTACAAACTCGGCTGCGAAATGCTGGGCATCCGCTGCCGAACCGCCGTTGCCGCAGGCCAGAACCTTGCCACCGCTGGTAACACTGGCCAGGATGGCCTGCACTGCGGCTGCGATGGGTTTGGACAGTACCTGAGCCGCCTGGTATTTCAGGTCGGCGCTGTCAATAAACTGCTGTTCGATACGTTGTTCAAGCATGAGCCAATGATAGCGGGTCAGGCTGCACCGCCTGTCCCGGAGGGGTTTGCCAGGCTGGGCAATGAATGGTTACAAATTCAGCCATCCAGTCCGGAGCCTCAGGACGCGTCGAAGGCCCCCTTCAGCCATTCCATCGCCGGAGCCGCGCCGTTGTTCTGCGGACCGTCGACCAGGACCACGTCGAAGCGGCAAGGCGGCGGACTGCCAAAGCGCATGAGATAGTGCCTGGCGGCAAAGATGATGCGCTTTTGCTTGACGGCGCTGATGCTGGCGCCGGCACCGCCATGGGAAGCGCTGGCGCGTTGGCGCACCTCTACAAACACCAGCGTACCGTCGGGCGCGCGCATGACAAGGTCAATCTCGCCGCCACCGCGGCCCGGCGTTCGATAATTGGTCTCGATCAGTACCAGCCCGGCCCCGGCCAGATAGGCGCGCGCGGCAGCTTCTGCGGCATCACCCCTTGACTTGGTGGTAACCTGCCCCGGCGAGGCCCCGGCCTGAGGGGGCGCCGCATCTGGCACCGCCCTGGCAACCTGCTTTCTGGAAAACCACATTGAACGCTTCCTTCGACCTGGCACTGGATGCGGCACGCGCCGCAGCAGGCATGCAGCATTATCCGGAAAGTGCGCTGTATGTTGTGGCAACCCCTATCGGAAACCTGGCCGACATCAGCTTGCGCGCCCTGCAAGTGCTGCAGCTGGTAGATGCCATCGCCTGCGAAGACAAACGGCATTCGCAACCGCTGCTGCGGCAATACGGCATCGACAAGCCCCTGCTGGCCGTGCACGAGCATAACGAAGCGGAGGCCGCAGGCCTGGTGATTGAACGGCTGCAGCGCGGTGAACGCGTGGCTTACATCAGCGATGCCGGCACGCCGGCAGTGAGCGACCCCGGCGCTCGCCTGGTTGCCGCCGTCCGCGCAGCCGGACTCGCCATCATGCCCTTGCCCGGTGCCAGCAGTGTGACGGCGGTGCTCAGCGTAGCCGGGCTGGGCAACCCCGGTGGCGACACCGGGTTCGTGTTTGCCGGCTTCCTGCCAAGCAAGGCCGGCGAACGCGACCAGGCCATCCAGAAGCTGCAGGCCGATACACGTGCCATCGTGATCCTGGAAGCGCCCCACCGCATCGAAGCGCTGGCGAAAGCGCTGGCTGTACTGCAGGATCGCCAGGTCACAGTAGGCCGTGAACTGACCAAACAATTCGAGGAAATTGCCACCGTGCCTGCACGGGATTTTTCCGGCTGGCTGGCTGCCGGTGCGCAGCGGACGCGTGGTGAGTTTGCGCTGGTACTGCATCCTTGCGCCGCCGCGGACAGCCCTGAGGACGGCACGCGGGTTCTGCAGTTATTGCTGGAAGAACTGCCGCTCAAGACAGCGGTAAAGGTTGCGGCAGAAATCACCGGTGTGGGGCGCAATGAGCTCTATGACACCGCCCTCAGGCTGAAAAAAGAATGAACCCCAACGCCGGCGAGCTCTGGCACGCTCCGCGCTGGACGCTTGCGGCCCTGCTGGCCGTGCTCGGCATGCTCGGGCCGTTTTCCATCGACACCTACATTCCCGCCTTTTCCGGCATGGCAAGGTCGCTGGGCGCCTCACCGGTGGAAATGCAGCAGACGCTATCCGCCTATCTGTTCGGCTTCGCTTTCATGAACCTGTTTCACGGCGCGCTGGCCGATAGTTTCGGCCGCCGGCCAGTGGTGCTGTGGGGAATTGCACTGTTCACCCTGGCATCGGCGGGATGCGCGCTGTCGCAAAGCATTGGACAACTGGTTTTTTTCCGGGCCGTGCAGGGCTTGTCGACCGGTGCAGGGATTGTGGTGTCGCGCGCCGTCATACGCGACATGTACCCGCCGGCGCAGGCCCAGCAGGTGATGAGCCAGGTCACGATCTATTTCGGCGTGGCGCCTGCGCTGGCGCCGATTGTCGGCGGCTGGTTGTTTGTGCACCTGGGCTGGCACAGCATCTTCTGGTTTTTGACAGCGGTGGGCGACCAACTTTCGTTTTTTGCCCGAGMCGCTTCCACCGCTGGAACGCCAGCCGTTTGAAGTCAGGCACCTGATGCGTGGTTACTGGCAGCTGGGCTCCAGCCCCCGCTTTTTATTGCTGGCGCTGGCCAGTGGCGTTCCGTTCAACGGCATGTTTTTGTACGTGCTGTCAGCGCCCGCCTTTCTGGGGGAGCACCTGGCACTGCAGCCTACCGAGTTTTTCTGGTTTTTCCTCCTGACGATCTCCGGCATCATGTCCGGCGCATGGCTGAGTGGCCGCCTGGCAGGGAAAATCGCTCCCAAGCAGCAGATACGGCACGGCTTTGTCATCATGCTGGTCATTTCGCTGCTTAACCTGGCTGCCAACATGCTGTTCACCCCGCATGCGTCGTGGTCCCTCTTTCCCATTGCGGTGTTTGCATTCGGGTGGGCGCTGATGGTGCCGGTGGTCACATTGCTGGTGCTGGACCTTTACCCTGAGCGGCGCGGGATGGCGTCTTCGCTTCAAGCCTTCGTGGGATCCACCGCCAACGGCATTGTTGCCGGTGTCATTGCTCCGCTGGCAATGCATTCAACACGGGCGCTGGCCGCAGTCTCGCTTGGAATGATGTGTATCGGGTTGCTTGCCTGGGTGTATCTGCATCACCGCTGGCCGGATATCGGGCGCTCCGCAACGGCCGACTAATGCGCAGCGCGCCGGTCAACGATCATTGACCCGCATGGGAAACTCCATGCCCTGCCCAACGCGCTGCACGACGTTGTTGCCGTCCAGGTAAGCCCAGAAAAACATCGGTTGGTCGCTGTCCCGCCAGCGGTAAGTCATGATGTCGCCCGACCAGGACGCCACACGATCAATCGTCGCCGGCCGGCCAAATTGGCGCTCAACGTCCGCACGGGTCCACTTGCCCGGCTGAACTCTTGAGAACTCCGCCGGCGTCAAAACCTGGCGGACGCTGACCACCTTGCCTGCGGCATCCAGATCCACCATTGTGGCGAACTGGCCAAGCGGCTGGCCCGAATACTGGAGCCGGGTTCCTGTATCCAGCGGCACCACCCGCGACGGCGTTCCCCGAAGCGCAATGACTTCCTCGCGGGTCATGCCGGGCTTGACCGCAGTCAATGCACAGCCAGTCAAAAACAACGCCGCGGCAACCAGACTTGAAACCGCTTTAAATGCCTTCATGACGAACTCCTGCCAGATATGAAATGACGCATGAGGCTGCGACTCCAGCGCGGCTGAAATGTTCCCGCTGCGGATGCCGCGCCGTCCCGCACGAACGTCAAACTTGCGCCCAACCCAGGACGCCCTCACGGGTTGAATAGCGGCTTTTTGCGTCATGCCGCTCCCACTGGAGCCGCGCGGGCCGTCCGGCATAGACGGCCTGGCTGAGCCAGTCGCACTCTGTCTGCAGGGCGGCGTCACCGCCCAGGCGTGTATGCCAGACCTTGCTTTGGCCATCCCACCGGTAGCCGCGCGTTTTAAGCGCGTCCTTCGCGCCGAAAGGAGCGCCGGTGGCTTGCAGGCGATAGCTCGGCATGCCTGCACCCGAAAGCAGATGCGCCAACCCGTTGGTCTGCAGACCCGGCAGTTCGGCCGTCAATACCTTCAGCAAGGCATGGCAGTCCATCTCAGCGCGATGCGCATCGTAAAACCAGCCCAGCGATGAAGCCAGATAGCTGAGCTTGGCAGAGCTGTGGCCCGCGGCCGTCCAGTCGACGTCGGCAAAGGAGCAGGCCCAATTCAATCCCTGTGCTTTCGATAGCAGGCCTTCCACAAAAGGGCGGTCAAAGCCGGCGTTGTGTGCAATCACAAGGTCGACGCCTTCAAGCAGGCTGTCTATCTGCGCCATGTCCAGCGCCTGGCCAGCCAGCATCGCGTCGGTGATGCCCGTGATTTCGCGTGCAATTTTCGGCATCGGCATGCCCGGGTCCCGTAACCCGTCATAGACCCGCATAGGGCCCACTGGCAGCCCGGTCTGGCAATCGACCTGCACGCGCAGCAGCGCAAGTTCGACGATCTGGTCACGCGAGGCATCGAGGCCGGTGGTCTCGGTGTCAAGAATGACAACGGTGGCAACCGGCCCTGGCGCTTCGGGAAATTGTGTGACCGGCACCAATCGCCTGAGCACGCGGTAGTCGGGGTGCCGCTCGAGCTCACGCGCCATGGCCTCCGGACCTCCAACAGACGGGGTTAGGGTGTTAGCGGTGGGGAGGGAAACCGGCAAGATTGCTTTGGCCTTGCGACGCCCGGCGATGTGCGGCTGCGCCGCCGCTGCGAGCGCGTCCTCATCAAAACCGAAGCCCAGTTGTCCGCCTGTCATAAACGGCGCTTCCGGCGGCCTGGCTCACACAGGGTGATACCGTCTTGCATGATGACTCCTGGGTCTGGCGACTTTTGAAACCGGTTGAAAGTGAGTGCTTTGCGCATGCAGCGATCTTCGCAGATAGCAACCCAAGGCCCGCGCCACGGACGGCCGGCAGCTACCGGCACATTCTTCGAAGAGCCGGCGTAAGCGTCATCCGACAGCATTACGCGCCGTACACACACACAAGCCCCCACTCGTGGAGGAGTAGCTTTCACATTGATCGACGCCAACCTTGCCCCGGGCCCATTGCGTCGCCAATAACAAGTCCCGCTCACCAAGCCTGCCATGCTTTCCCTTCGCCCTTATCTTCCGACGGTGGACCGAAGCCCGGTTTCTGTTTTTCCGGTGGACTGAATGGTCCAGCGCGACACCATTGTGATTGGCGCATCCGGTGGTGGTGTGAGCGCCTTGTCCCGTATGTGCAGGGAGTTGCCAGCCGGGTTGCAGGCAGCGGTATTCGTGGTGTTGCATATCGGCGCACGCACCAGCAACCTGCCCGGTATCCTGAGTTCCAGCGGCGCCCTGCCGGCATCTCATGCGGTAGATGGCGAAATACCGCAGCCAGGCAGGATTTACGTCGCCCCGCCGGACCGCCATATGCTGCTGGACAACGACCGGATATGTCTGACACGCGGCCCCAAGGAAAACCACACCAGACCCGCTATTGACCCCCTGTTCAGATCTGCAGCCCTGAGCCGGGGCCGGCGCGTAATGGGCATTGTGCTGAGCGGCTACCTGGACGACGGCACGGCGGGTTTGCGAGCCATCAAACAATGCGGCGGGATCGCGATGGCGCAAGACCCGAGCGATGCCGAAGCGAAAAGCATGCCCCTGACGGCACTTCGCAACGTGGAAATCGACCATTGCGCAAGCGTTGAATTGCTTGCGCGCCAGCTGGGAGCCCTCGCTGGCCGGCCTGTCGGCCAGGACGCTTCGCCAGCCCCTGCAGAACTTTTGATCGAACACCGCACCAGCACGGGAGAAGGCAGCATGGCTGAACAACTCAAGAAAATCGGAAAACCTTCCGCCATGGTTTGCCCCGAGTGCAAAGGGGTGCTGTGGGAGCTTGACGACAAGGCGCCGCCCCGCTTTCGCTGCCACACCGGGCATGCCTACACGCTTAAAAACCTGGCTCATGAGCAAACCAGCACCACCGAAGCTGCGCTATGGAATTCGGTGCGCGCGCTGCAGGACCTGGAGCAGGTGATGCGCAAACTTTCCAGTGACAGCCGGCGAAGCGGCGACGAAGCCCTGGCAAAGGCAGCCGACGCGGAAGCCAACAGGGCCATGGACCAGGCCAGGCGGATTGAGCGCCTGGTCGAGGAAGGTGGATTCAATTTTCCGGAATAGCCAACAAACGAAAGCTGCCAACGCCCTCATGGCAAATGAGGAATTCGCTCCTCTGTCGCGAAATTCTATAGGCCAATGGGTTCATCGGAACCAGCGCTGAAACAGCGGGCGTGCCCGCGCACCGCAAGTGTCGCGCGAAGCATAACTGTGCCGCTTTTTGAAGCATAAGCGTGCCGCCTCCGGAAAGTCTATGGGGGCTTGGGACATACCGTTTTGCGGCGCCCTCTTTGGGCAATATCCAAATATCTCAGCAAAGCGACATTCCTGGACAAAGATCGTTCAGAATGCGATCCATGTCCGCATTTGACCTTTTTAAACGCGTCTCGCGCGCTCCCACAAACCCTGGCGTTGCCGCTCGGCCGCGCCAGTTCGATGTAGCCGATCTTTATCAGGGGCCCATCGCCGCCGCCGCAGGCGCACTGGAGCAGGAAGTTGCGCTAGATGAGAAGCTGCGACAGGCCTACTTCTGGATCGTCAACCACGCCATCATCAGCCCTCACTACGACATCGAATACAACGACGGCCCCGCGCAAACCTATGCCGTCGGCGATAGTCGGCGAACACTTTCGCTTCCGTCCGCACAGAGCTACTCCAGCTTCATCCTGCTGCCGCTGCTGACGTTTGCCACACGCAAGAAGTGTCTCTTCGTCGGTGGGCCGGGCCGTGGCAAGACCGCCAGCGCCATTCTGATGGGCGTGATCGCGGGTTACCCGGTGCGCGAAGTGCGCCGGGCCATGCAGCATGGGCACCCGCAGATGACCATCGCCGACCTGCTCGGCAACCCGCTTCCGGCCGACCTCGTCAGCGCACAAAGCATGGACAGCATCCGCATTGCGTGGCGGTCGTGGCTTGGAATGCGTGTCAAGATCGTGGATGAGTACAACCGCATCCCCACGCGCACGCAAAGCGCCTTGCTCACCGTGATGGGCGACAACTATGCCGAAGTGCTCAACCACATATTCGAGTGCCCGGAGTCGGCCTGGTACCTGACGGCCAACGACGACCAGGGTGGGGGCACCTACCAGGTGATCGAAGCGCTGCGCGACCGCATCGACGTGATCGTGCAGGCGTTCGCCTTCAATCCGCGATTCCTCGACCAGTTGCTGCTGAGGATCGAGGAGAACGTGCGGCCCGAGGAATTGGTGCCTCCGGAGATTGTTTTCACCGAAAAAGAGGTCGATCGCGCCGGCGAAGAGATTCGGGCAATTCTCGTTCCTGACGAGGTCAGGCGCAGGCTCGAGTTCTTCTGCAGCCAGTTCGAGCTTCTGGAAACTGCCGGTGTCCAGTTCGAGTACATGACGAAGGACACGGCCCGCCTGTCGGGCCTGGACTGGGCCCAGATCGTGGCCGCGGACAACGGCCGCGACCGGCTCAAGGACCTGGGGTGCCAGACGCGCAACGGCGTCTCCGTGCGCAACCTCATGACCTTGCTGGTCTATGGCAAGGCCCTCGCGTATTTCCGTGGCAACCAGAGCGTGGAATTGGACGACCTCCGCCAGGTCCTTCCCTTTGTCCTGCACGACAAGCTGCAGCCGGACCTGGAGGCGCCATTTTTCAACGCACCCGGGAATGCCGGATACCGCACTGATCGTCTCAGCTGGCTACGCCGGCTGTTCGATCTGTCGTGCGAGGAATTCAACCGGCTCGACCTGGACCGGACTGACCCGGTGGGAAAGCTGTCCAAGGAGTTCGCGCGCGGATTGGACGGGGTCACGGAGCGGGAAACGCGCACGCGGCTGGTGGCCATCGAGCGACTGGTCGGTGAGCTCACCAAAGGCAAGAAGCTCTACGGCCCCCAGCACGACGATCTGCAGAACTTGAAGTACCTGCATCAGCGCTACACCAACTACCTGCACTGGCTGCGAACGCAATAGCAACCATGGCAGTCTCTGCTTCCCTTGGACGAGTTTTCGCGGCGGATCGCTCCCGGTTCAATGCGCGCGCGGCAGAAGCCCGGCGTCGAACCCCTGGTTTCAAGGATGACGATTTTGCGGCGTTTCTCCAGACCGGCGTGGATGCGGTCGTTGTCGCAGTGGAGCAAGCGGTGCCCGCGCGGACGTCGACCGTGGTGCTGGCGGCCTACGACATCGCGCTCGCCCTTTGCGCGCAGGGCCTGGCGGGCCCGGGCTCCCGCTGCGTTCTGGTCAACCGGGTCTGGAGCGAACTGTTTCCGCTGCTGGCCCCCCTGGTCGCCGAATCGCCCGTGGCGGTGTTGGGCGCGTTGAGCAATGCGGCGGTCTACCTTGCCCGCACCCCCGGGGTACGCGCGGGGGAATGGATGGAGCGCATGCGTTCGCTCGGGCCGCGTGCGGGCTCGCCCGAAGAGCTGCGAAACCTCAGCACCCTGCTCGCCTGGCGTTGCGGCGCGGCGCACTTCCGGGGCGGCGCCTTGGCCGCCGCCGATGCCCTGCCCGAAGCGCTGGCCCTCGCGGCAGTGGACGCATCCGTCGAAACCGGATGGAACACGGTCCGCGACCAGTTTCATCGCAATTGGTGGTGGTCTCCCGGGCCTGACCCGAAGCAATCGTGGCGTGTCGGCGCATTCATCGGATTTGGCGGTACCTTCAGCGAGCCGCCGCAGTTGCGCGCAGCGCCGCAGGGGTTCTGGGTGAAGAGCGGCATGCGGTTCAGCCTGCTGGTGGCCGACGCTTGGGGTGCGTTGCTGCTGCCGGCCACGGCGCAGGAGTTCGATGCCGATCCAGCCCGCGGCAACGCGTCATCCGTGGTCTTGAAAGGAAGCCAGCTGATCTTCGCTAGCCGCACGGTGAATCTTGATTTGCCTTCCGAGGGGTTGGCGGTCGTCTGCAACGAGGACACGGCTGCTGTTACCTCACTGTACTCGCACGCGATCAGCGTGTACCCGCTGCAATGATGCAAGCTCCCGTCCAGGAATCCACGACCTTGCTGCAACGCTGGCAGGACGCATGGCCGCAGGCGCTGGAAGTGTGGAGCAAGTACACACGGCTAAGCCACCCGCACCTTTGCGCCAGCCGTGTGGAGGCAGAAGAACAAGGCTTGACCGGCAGTTTCGCCATGATCCGTCTTTTGGATCAGCGGGTCGTGGTCGATCTGGCCGCCGTCGAGGAATTGGGGCTGGGCGACCATGCGGTGGAAATCCTGGCGCACGAGATCGGGCATCACGTCCTGGTGCCGGGGAGCGTGACGGAGCAGTTCAGGCTGCTGGCGAGAATCCGCAAAGCCCTGCCTACGCTGGAGCAGCAGGCGCCTATGGTCGCGAACCTGTACGCAGACCTGATCATCAACGACCGCCTGCAGCGGCAGTCCGGATTGCGACTGGCTGACGTGTATCGCGCGCTGGCCGCAAGGGCCGATGCCAAGATGCCACCCGGCGAGGTGTGGAATCTGTACCTGCGGATCTACGAGAACCTCTGGAAACTGGAGGTTGGCAGCCTGGGCGGCCAGCGGGGGGACGAGCGCAGTGAAGGCGATGCCTGGCTCGGCGCGCGCCTCGTGCGGGTGTATGCGAGCGACTGGCTCGCCGGGGCCGGCCGTTTCGCCACGCTGCTGCTTCACTACCTGGTGGAAGACGCCAAGAAGCAGGCGAGCGACCCAATCCGGCATTTGCTCGATATGACCGGCGCCGCAGCTGGATCGGAGCCATTCGGCGGCGCGGAGATCGAGGCGGATGAGGCCGAGGGCGCCATCCATCCCGCCGCGGATCCCCGTATCACTGGCCAGGACGAGGAGCAAGACGGAACTATCGCCGAACCGGACGGGGCCGTGCAACCATCCCGCGGCCAGGCACGCGAGCCTTTCGAGTACGGCGAGATCCTGCGCGGCGCTGGCATCCAGCTGGACGACCACGAGATCGCTGTGCGGTACTACCGCGAGCGCGCGTTGCCGTTCCTGGTTCCTTTTCCCCAGCGAACCGTGCCCGATCGGCCCGAGCCCCAACTGGAAGGGCTGGAACCCTGGGACACGGGCGACCCACTCGACGAGATCGATTGGCTGCAAACCGTCATGCAATCGCCCCGCGTCATTCCAGGTTTGACCACGGTGCGGCGGCAGTATGGCCAGGAGCAGGGCCACACCCAAGAGCGCAGGCCGGTTGACCTGGACCTGTATGTGGACAGCTCCGGGTCGATGCCCAATCCCCAGCGCCAGATGTCCTATCTCAGCCTCGCCGGGGCCGTGATCGCGCTGTCCGCGCTACGTGCCGGTTCGCTCGTACAGGTGACGCTCTGGAGCGGCAAAAACCAATACATGCACACCGGCGGATTCATCCGCGAAGAAGCGAAGATCCTGCATGTGCTCACCGGCTTCTACGGCGGAGCGACAGCCTTTCCCATCCACCGGCTGCGGGAAACCCATTGCGGGCCGGCGAAGCGCGAGCGGCCTGCGCACATCCTGATGATCTCCGACGACGGCATCACCACCATGTTCGATCGTGACGAACGCGGCAACGATGGCTGGGAGATCTCCGCAAAGGCGCTTGCCGCCGCCGGCGCGGGTGGGACGATGGCGCTCAACATCAGCCCCAATTGGGACAGCACGCAAACGAGCTGGAATGCCTCCAGCTACACGGCGCTGCAGCGCGCCCGGCGGGAGCAAGGCTGGGAGATCTTCGCCATCTCACAGCTGGAAGACCTGATGGACTTCGCGCGCGCTTTCAGCAGCAGGCACTACGCATGATCGTCGTCTGGCGGGTCACCCAGCGCTGCAACCTCACGTGCGCGTTCTGCGCCTGGGACAAGTCGGTTCCGGGTGAGCGCATCGAACTGTCGGGTGAGCGGGCCGTACGCTTCGGCAAGCTGCTGGCGGGCTATCAGTCGGAGACGGGCGACCGCGTGCTCCTGAGCTGGCTGGGCGGCGAGCCGACCTTGTGGCCGCCGCTCTACGAACTAGCGGGCCAGTTCAAGCGCTTGGGTTTGGCCCAGAGCACCACCACCAACGGCACCACACTGGCTTCGCCTCGGGTGCAGGCGCTGGTGTTGGAGAATTTTTCCGAGCTGACAGTGAGCGTGGACGGATTCCAGGACTTCCACGACCACATTCGCGGATGGCCCGGGGGTTTCCAGAAAATCCGTGCCGCCACCATGCAGCTCGCGGCCAAAAGGGCAAGCAGCTCGGCGCTCAAGCTTCGCGTGAACGTGGTGCTGATGCGCCGCAACCTCGCCAGCTTTCCGGACCTGTGCCTGGCCCTCGCGGGCTGGGGCGTCGACGAGATCACATTCAATGCGCTGGGCGGACGGGACCGGCCCGAGTTCTACCCTTCGAACTCGCTTCGCCCACAAGACACGGCCGTGCTGGCAAGGTTTCTTCCGCAATTGCGCTCCGATCTCGATGCGAAGGGCGTGCGGCTGTGCGGCGGCGCCGAGTACGTTGCGCGAATCTCGGCCACGGCGAATGGCGAGCGGCTGGCCGGCGCGAATTGCCGGCCGGCGAAGAGCTACTTGTTCGTGAACGAGTCCGGCAAAGCGGCGCCCTGCGACTTCACGGTCGGGGACTATGGCATCGAGGTCGACGAGCTCCGGACGGTGGAGGATCTGCGGGATCTTCCCGCTCGTTTCGTGGCCCGTCGGCACAGCGCCCCGGTCGCGGCCTGCCAGGATTGCCCTTCCACGCAGGTCTTCTCCAAATTCACGGCGTAGCCATGCACCAACCCGGCCCTGAACTCGAAACCCTGTTGCGTCGCCTGGCGGACACGCCGCAGGAGTTCCTCGATGAACCGCGTATCGGTGCAGCCGGGCAAGTCTTCGTGCCCGCGGTCATCAACGACTTGCTGGCGCGCATCTCCAGCCGGGCTGCGCTGCCTCAACTGGAACGCTTTCGAGGCAAGGATCTTGCAGCCGACCGGAACCGGCTGATGGTTGCCCTCCTTATCGCCTGGCTGCTGGCAGACGAATGGTTTGAAGGCAAAGGGCTGGCGCAAGCCGACCTGCTGCGGGTCCTCCATGAGACAGCCGCAGAACTCGCTGCCGGCGCAGGGGCGCAGAAATTCGTCATCGATTCGGAGCGGCGGGAAGAGCTCGCCCGCCTGACCTTGGCGCGGCTGGGCTTGCGCCCGGCTGGTGAAACAGCAGAACAGGCCACCGACCGCCTTTCGGCGATCAGTGCTGCCGAGCGCCGGCGGCTGCTCGAGGCAAGCCATTCCGCCGAGGCGCGGGCTCGCGCGATCCGGGAGGCCCTGGTGCGCAAACAAGCCGAGGCTTCCGCCGACAAGTGGACGCGAGAGTGATGGCTATCCGCAAATCAGACACTGACTACTGCCCCACCTTGAGCGAGGAGGGACGCAAGATGCTGGAGTTCCTGCGCGAGCACCCGGCGGCGCCGATCTTCCGCAACGAAAGCGGCAACCGGCTCGTTTCTGAAGAGCTGGACGAGCTGCGTGCGTTCGAGCAGGAGGTGGCTGCCGCCCACGTCGGATGGCTGCGGGGTGGCCACCCCGAGTGGCTCGCCGGCTTCGTCCAGCAGGTGTACGAGGAGGTTCCGCATTTCCGGCAACTGGGGTCCCCGCCGCGACGCTTCGAAGACATCCCGACGACGGACCGAGCTGACTTAAGCGCCGACATCGCGCGCTTCGTTCCGGACGGCGCGCCCCTCGATCGCTTGATCAATTTCCGGACCACGGGCACCACCGGCAATCCGCTGCTGATCGCGTCCCATCCTCTGGTGGCGGGCCGCTACCTGGCGTTCCACAAGCGGGCGCTGCGCCGTTTCGGGATCGAGTTGCGGCACGGGGCCGGCCAGGTCGGCGTCGTCCTGCTTGGCCTGCAAAAGAAGTGCTTCACCTATGTCTCGGTCACACCCACCATGGGCGATTCGGGCCTGGCCAAGATCAACCTGCACCCCGATGACTGGCGTCGGCCCGGTGACCGTGAAGCCTATCTGGACGCGCTGCAAGCCGAGGTCATTGCCGGCGATCCGATCTCCTTCGGCGAACTGCTGCAGCTGCGCGTGCAAGCCAGGCCGCGCGCCATTCTCTCGGTTGGCATGATGCTTTCGCCGGGCTTGCGCGCGCAACTGGAAAGCCGCTTTGCCTGTCCGGTGCTCGACCTGTACTCCATGAACGAAGCCGGCCCGATCGGCGTCTTGGATGCCGAGGCAGGAGGCCACGTGCTGCTGCAGCATCGCCTGTATGTGGAGATCCTCGATGCGCATGGGCGTGCCGTTCCGGAAGGCACACCCGGCGAGATCACATTGAGCGGCGGCTTCAACTTCTGCCTGCCCTTGCTGCGCTATCGCACGGGGGACCATGGAACGCTGGGCTGGACCCCGGAAGGCCCGGTACTCATGGATCTACAGGGCCGCAAGCCCGTCCGCTTCCAATGCGCGGACGGCGCCTGGGTCAACAACATCGACGTCACGCACGCACTGGCCGCGCTGCCCCTGCCGCAATTTGCCCTGCACCAGGAGGCAGACGGCGGCTTCGTGCTGCACCTTGCTGCCCGCGCCATGCCACACGCGGAAGCGGTCGGCAAGGCGCTTCGCACGTTGCTGGGTGATGTGCGCTTGCGAGTCGAGCCGATCGCCACCGATGGCAAAGTGCTGCAATACACCTCGGAGTTGGAAGCCCCGGCGCCGTGACCAGCATGATAGAAATCTCCGCCAATGCCATCACCACGGCTTCCATCGTTCTTGCCGCCCGCAACAGCGTCCACACGTGGTGGCTCGGCGTCATTGGCTCCATCCTGTTCGGGGTGACCTTCTACCGGGCCCAGCTGTATGCGGACGTAGCGCTGCAGGTGTTCTTTATCGCGACCAGCCTGATGGGCTGGTGGCACTGGCTGCGGGGGCGCAATGGGACTGCGCCCGAGGTTTCGCGCGCAGCGTCGCCGCAGCTGTTGATCGGTGTGACGACCGCCGCCGCAGCGACGCTGGGGTACGGCATCTTGCTGGATCGTTTCACTGACGCCTACGCCCCGTTTGTCGACTCGGCGGTACTCGCATTCAGCGTCGTGGCGCAGATCCTGCTGATGCAGCGCCGGGTCGAAACCTGGCCGGTCTGGCTGATCGTGAACTCCATCGCCGTTCCGCTCTTCGCCAGCCGCGGCCTGCATTTGACTGCGGCGCTCTACGCCGCTTACTGGTGCAACGCATGGATCGGCTGGTATCGGTGGCGGCACCTGGCAATGCGGGCCGGGTCGGCATGAACAAGCGTTTTCGCCGCGGCTTGGTTGTTGGAAAGTTCTGTCCGCTTCATCTCGGGCACGAGCTGCTGATCGCCCGCGCGCAACTGCAGTGCGACGAACTGATCCTTATCAGCTACACGAAGCCCGGCTTCGCGGGGTACAGCAGTGAGTGCCGCGAACACTGGCTCAAGGCGCGGTGTCCGGTCACGGGGATCTACGTCATCGATGACGAACGGCTTGCCTTGCTTTGCCGAGTACATGGCGTCGCAGCCCGACCCGTCCCCTTCGATACGGAGCCCGATGACGTGCATCGCCACTTCGTTGCTTGGCTGCTGGGCGATGTTCTCGGCAAAAAGGTCGATGCCGTCTTCACCAGCGAGGACTATGGCGACGGTTTTGCAGCCGTGTTAGCCGCGCGGTTCGGCAGCGTTGTGGAGCATGTCTGCGTCGACAAAGCCCGTCGCACCGTACCCATCTCTGGGACGCGGATCCGAAGCAGCGCGCAAGCCCACCGCAGTTACCTCTCCGCAGAAGTGTTCGCCAGTTTCATCCCACGCACATGCTTGCTGGGTGGTGAGTCGACCGGGAAGAGCACGCTGGCCGAAGCCTTGGCGTCGGCGCTTCAAACAGCCTGGGCACCTGAATATGGGCGCGAGCTGTGGGAATCAAGGCAAGGAAAGCTCGCACTCGAAGACATGGTGCACATTGGCCGGACGCAAGTCGCGCGCGAGCACGCACTAGCGCAGGACGCCAACGAGGTGCTGATCTGCGACACGACACCGTTAACCACAGCCTTCTACAGCCACGAGCTGTTCGGCACCGTGGCGGACGAGCTTCGGGGACTGGCTGATCGCACGTATCAGATAACGTTTCTGTGCGCGCCCGATTTCGACTTTGTGCAGGATGGCACACGCCAGAACAATGCTTTCCGGCTGCGGCAGCACGAATGGTACTTAGAGCAGTTGAGCGCAATGGGCATTGCCTACGTCCAACTCGAAGGCAGTCAGCAGAAACGTCTAGCCTTCGCGGCTTCTCACATCTGCAGAGAGCTCGGCGCCTCAACTAGAAGCCCAACTGCGCGCAGATGAAAAGCCGGCTCGGCATTTGCTCTAGTGGATGCCCCAAGCTGACTCTGGACGGCATGCCCGGGGCAACCGCTTGCTCTGCGGTTTTTTGACTGAAGGGCGGAAGATGCTCTTTTCGAAACCAATCCAACGCTTTCGGGAGATCACCGCCTGATGCGTCATATGCTGCTCTGATGACGGAGTTCCGAGCTGATCACCATGTTTCTCCACGCGGAAKCATAACTGTGCCGGAATTTGATTGTTTTAGCGCCTGAACCGGCTATTTCGACCAAACAGCGCTGCAAATTGACCGAAGCATAACTGTGCCGGCTAAAAATGAAGCATAACCGTGCCGTTCCGGCACGGTTATGCTTCGCGGGACAAGCAAGGGCAAACAAGGGAACCATGATTGGTGCGGCTGGCGGGGATCGAACCCACGACCCTTGGCTTCGGAGGCCAATACTCTATCCACTGAGCTACAGCCGCAACGCTGGAAACGGTTTGCACCGGAATTCGCGGCCGAAGGCGCGAAATGAGGGCACTTTGTATTGCACGGGCGGTTTACGCCGCGCAACGTGCCCGATTCTACCAGCCAGCCACGCTCTCCCCCGGACTCTGCATGCCCCCAGTTATAATGTGAGGTTGCTGAGCAAGCGCTGCCCAAGAGCGCAATATCACCACGCGATAGCCCCCGATTCCTAGTTTTTTGAGGACGCCATGAGCGCAAACGACCACACCACGGCCCACGAAGAAGCCCATACTGGCCCCATCAAGACCCCCCAGCAGTTGCTGGCAGCGGTTTTTTTCTCTTTTGTCGTCCCCGTTTTCGCCATCATCGGCCTCGTGTACTACGTCGCTTCGGCCAACAAGCCGGCTGCCGGCGCTGACGAAGGCGCCAAAGCGGTGGCGCAGCGCATCCAGAAAATCGGCGCGGTTGAAATCCGCGATGCCAACCGCCCGCTGAAGTCCGGCGAAGAGGTCTACAAGGCGCAGTGCGTGACGTGCCACGGCACAGGCGCAGCCGGTGCGCCAAAGTTTGGTGATGCCGGTGCCTGGGCCGCCCGCATCAAGACGGGTTTTGACACGCTCTGGCACTCGGCCCTCAAGGGCAAGGGCGCCATGGGAGCCCAGGGCGGCGGCGATTTCAACGATGTCGAGATCGGCCGTGCCGTGGTGTACATGACGGCCGCTGCCGGTGGCAAATTTGCAGAACCCGCCGCTCCTGCGGCCGCTTCCGCTGCTTCGGCACCTGCAGCTGCGGCCGCACCGTCAGCTGATGTGGTTGCCGCGCTCGCCGCCGCCAACAAGACGGCGGCGCCAGCCGCCGGTGCAACGCCGGCTGCTGCTGGTGGTGCCGCACCTGCGTTGTACGGCCAGGTCTGCGCAGCCTGCCACGCAGCAGGTGTTGCCAACGCCCCCAAGTTGGGCGACAAGGCCGCATGGGCGCCACGGATTTCCGCAGGCGTCGATGCCCTCACGGCCAGCGCCATCAAGGGCAAGGGTGCCATGCCTCCCAAGGGCGGTTCTGCCGCTTCTGACGGTGAAATCAAGGCTGTGGTGCAGTACATGGTCAATGCGTCAAAGTAACCGCTGTAGTGCTTCCCCAAAAAAAGCCGGTCATTGACCGGCTTTTTTAATGGGAATTTGACAAAACCTTATAGAGAGAAATTGGCTGCAACCCAAGCGGGGCCAGCGCAAGCAGCTATTTATTTTGTAGCAGCTGCGGGCTTCGCACATAGCCGAAACGGCGCGGCAAGTCACCTACCGGAACTTCCTCGGGCACCCACAGGCCCTGCTCTACCGCGTCGGCCGCATGCGTCATGTCCTGGGTATGAACCAGCCCAAAACCCAGGTCGGCTTCCAGGTAGACCCTGCCGGACTCATCCACGATGCAGCGTTGCGGCCGCGCCGTCCGGCCGCAGTGGGACGTGACCTCAAACGCCGGCGCGGCACCGATACGCCATATCAGTGGCGTCGCTTCAAGCTCCACATACACACGCTGTGGCCCGTTCTGGAAAAACCACTGTCCGGCAGCGTCGCTTTCGTAGTTCCGCTGAATGAAGTCGATGAGTTTGTCGTGCTTGAGCAGCGAGCCCTTGCTTGCCGCCCGGCGCGCGGGCTCCAGGCCGGGCGCTCCACCAAAAGGCCCGGCGGCCTGGGCCCTCTCGTCGCGCATGTACCAGTTGCCGCGGGCGTCCAGCCCCAGCCAGCCGTAGCAGTCGGGAACATTGGGCCATTTGGCAATGGCTTGCCTGACGATGTCATCCATGCGGCTATTTTGCGCTGCCCATGGCAGGCAGGACGCGGGCAGGGTCAAGACGGCAAGGCATCAAAGATGCGCAGCCAGGAAACCGGTAACCGCCTCCGGCATGGCACGCACGTGGCCCGGAAACGGCGGCGAAGGAAACCCGACATGCCCGCCCTCAGCCGGTTGCCACAGCGTGACATGGCTGCCGGCGTCGACTGCCTGCGGCAGGCTGCCGGCCGGAACGAAAGGGTCGTTCAGCGCGTTCAGGGCCAGCGCCGGCACGGCGATGCTGCGCAAGTGCGGCTTGGCAGAGGCGCGTAGCCAGTAGTCATCCGCATCCTTGAACCCATGAACAGGGGCGGTGAACACATTGTCGAAGGCGTACAGGTCGCGCGCAGCCAGCAGGCGATCGCGGTCGAAGAGCCCCGGATGCTGCTCGAGTTTTTTCAGCGCCTTCGGCACCATGGTTTTCAGGAACATGCGCGTGTAGACCTGGCGGTTGAATCCCCGCCCTATGGCCCAGCCGCTGGCGGCCAGATCCAGCGGCGAACAGACAGACGCGATACCCGCCACGACCTGCCGGGCCCCGGCGCCCAGTTCACCGGCCCAGCGCATCAGTGCATTGCCGCCCAATGAAATACCGACGGCAACGACCGGCCCGGCATGGGCCTTGGCAAAGCGCCGCAGTATCCAGTCAATCTCTGCAAAATCTCCCGAGTGATAAGCCCGCGGCGCCAGGTTCAGCTCACCGGAACACCCCCGGAAATGCGGAATGGCGCAGCCCCAGCCGCGCTCGCGCGCAGCATCGGCCAGCGCTTCGGCGTAATGGCTGGCGGATGAGCCCTCCAGCCCATGAAACACAACCAGGAGCGGCCGCTGAGCAGCCGAAGGCCGCAGCGCCGGGCCGCCCCAGGCAAGGCCAGCCCGATCACGTGAGGCAAGGGGCAGCGTACCGCCGGAGTCACACGCGGTGACAAGCGGGGGGGCATCATCCAGCCAGTCGACGTCGACAAAATCATCATCGGGTGTAGTCCACCGCTCGCGGCGAAACACCGGCTGCGGACCCAGGAAGCGGCGTGAACGCAAAGCCGCCCAGATGGTCTGCAAATTTCCGCCCGGCAGCCACCAGGGCGCTGCGTATTTCATCGCCGCCCCTTCAATGCAGCACGGCCGGGGTCTCCGACACTTCCTGCATTTCGCGCGGGGTGCCCGGACTGGCATGGTGGGCCACCATGCGCCAGCCCTGCGCCCCCTTGTGATAGACGTTGGTGGCAATCACGTAGGCATGGCGCGGGCCTTCATCTGTCAGCACCTCGATGCGCTCAAGCACGCTGTGCACGCAGGCACTCATGGTTTCGACCTTGCGCACCTTGATGGGCTGCGCAAGGATGGTTCCGTTGGAAAACATGGCGTCGAAAGTGGCACGTATGGCGGCCGGGCCCACCAGCCTTGCGCCACCGGGGTGCACACAGACAATGTCGTCATCATCGCCCCAGCAGGCCATGAGCTTTTCAATGTCGCCACTTTGCAGCGCGTCGTAAAAAGCCGCCTCAATGTCATCGGCGTTGCCGCTGCTGGCGGGCGGAACTTTGGGTTTGGGCATGGGGGAAGGTGTCAGTCCGGCTTGGCGTTGGGTGTTGAATTCTGCGCGGGAATGCGCCTTGCAGCAAGCCAGGAGCGTACGACAGCCTGCATGCTGTTGTCTTGCAGCCCGGTACGGCGGCCGTTTCCGCCGCTCTGGTTAGCCTGCCAAAGCAGTTCGGGCGCTGCCACGTGGGTGCCCGGCGGCAGAACCTGCAGCGCGGCGTCGATAAATTCCGCCAGCTTGGCGGGGCGCACTGGTTGCTCGGCCGCGGGAATCATGAACCTGAGGGTCGACAGCATCCACGACGCCGTCTTCTCGAAAAAATTG
Source organism: Polaromonas sp. P1_E3 (assembly GCF_056405935.1). Classification (NCBI taxonomy): domain Bacteria; kingdom Pseudomonadati; phylum Pseudomonadota; class Betaproteobacteria; order Burkholderiales; family Comamonadaceae; genus Polaromonas; species Polaromonas sp. P1_E3. Next base: position 27,586 of record NZ_JBFUBD010000014.1, on the reverse strand, counting down.
GCACCCGCAATACCTTCGGTCTTGCGCGCAGAGCGCACCAGCAGCACACGCTCAAAACCCAGCGAAGCCACGGCTTGCTCATCGAGGTCGGCCAGCCCGCGTTTGAGGGCGTCGGGCAAACGCCCCGAAGCGTGGGGCACGACCACCACCAGCGTCTGTGCACCGCAGCGCTTGAGCCAGCGTGCCAGCGCCGGCAGTTGATCCGGCGTCGGCGTCCACAGCGTGCGCTCACGCCCATAGAAAAGCCGTGGCGGCTCAAACATGACGAGGCCGGTATGGACCGGCTGAAGCGAAGCGGGCCACGCCTCGATCGCGGAAGCCTCACCCGCCAGCGTGATACCCACCCCGGCCATGCCGGTGGTCATGGCCTCTGTGGCGAGCACCTCGGTGTGCGCATAGCGCCCGCTGCCCACAAGGCGGCGCAGCACTTCATTGCCCAGCACGCCGGTGGCGCCGGCAATCATCAGGCGCGGCTTCGCGGCCACAGCCGCCAAGGGGCGCAGCGTGGCCTGCAAGGCGTGCAATGGCTGTACGGAACCAGGGGAATGAGGCGTCATCGACATTCGACTATGTTAGTGTTGCGGCTTGCATTTTCGAAAGACATCGCCATGAAATCCCGTTTTTTAAACCTGTTCCTTGTCGGCATGCTGGGCCTGCTCCTCACGGGTTGCGGCTACAACGACTTTCAGCGTCTCGACGAACAAACCAAATCGGCCTGGTCCGAAGTGCTGAACCAGTACCAGCGACGTGCCGACCTGGTGCCCAACATTGTGGCTACCGTCAAAGGCGAAGCTGCCTTTGAACAGGACACCCTGACCAAGGTCATTGAAGCACGCGCGAAGGCTACCTCCATCCAGGTGACGCCGGAAACCCTGAACAACCCGGCGGCCTTCCAGAAGTTCCAGGCGGCGCAGGGCGAGCTGGGCAGTGCGCTGAGCCGCCTGATGGTGGTCAGCGAGCGCTATCCCGATCTCAAGGCCAATCAGGGATTTCGTGACCTGCGCGTGCAGCTGGAAGGTACCGAGAACCGCATCACCGTGGCACGCAACCGCTATATCCAGGCGGTGCAGGAGTACAACGTGCTGACACGCAGTTTTCCCAGCAACCTGACAGCCATGATGTTCAGCTACAACGTCAAGCCGAACTTCACCGTGGCCAACGAGGCACAGATTTCCGCCCCGCCGGTGGTGGACTTCACGAAGAAATAAGTTTCTGTAGAACTTGCCGTGCAGCAACTAGCGGGTTGGATATTGGGCCGCAGCCTTTGCTGGATGCCGGGGCTGTTGCTGGCGCTGTGGCTGCCCTTTGCAGCCTTGGCGCAGGACCTGCAGCCAGTGCCTGTCCTCACGGCCCATGTGATGGACAGCACCGGCACGCTGGACGCCACACAGCGCGCGGCACTGGAAGCCAAGCTCGCTGCGTTTGAACAAAGCCGCGGCGCGCAGGTGGTGGTCCTCATAGTCCCAAGCACCCAGCCCGAAGACATCGCCGCCTATGCCCAACGTGTAGGCGACACCTGGAAGATCGGGCGCAAGAGCGAGGGCGACGGCCTGTTGCTGGTGGTAGCCAAAAACGACCGCAAGGTCCGTATCGAAACCACCAAGGCACTGGAAGGCGCAATTCCCGACCTTGCAGCGCGCCAGGTGATCGATACCGCCATCACGCCGCGCTTCAAACAAGGTGACTTTGCCGGCGGGCTGAATGCCGCGACCGACCAGGTCATGGCGCTGATCAGCGGCGAAAACCTGCCGGCACCCAACCAGAAAAAAACTTCGGGCATGGCGGACAGCGGGTTTGAATGGACCGACCTTGCCGTGTTCCTGTTTTTTGCCGTGCCGATTGGCGGGCGGATTGCGGCGGGCGTGCTCGGGCGCAAGTTGGGATCGGTCGCGACGGGTGGCGTGGTCGGCGTGCTGGCGTGGGTGTTTACCAGCAGCCTGATCGTGGCGGGCCTGGCTGTCCTGGTGGGCACAGTGTTTGCACTGGTGGCCAGCCTGGGAGCCCTGGGCCGTGGAGGCCGCTCTTCGGGCGGCTGGACCACGGGCGGCTTTGGCGGTGGGTTTGGCAGCAGCAGCGGAGGAAGCTGGGGCGGAGGCAGCAGTGGCGGCGGCTTCAGCAGCGGCGGTGGCGGTGACTTCGGCGGCGGCGGCGCCTCAGGGGACTGGTAGGCACATGCTCAACAAACTCAAGACCACCCTCAAGCACCTCTGGCTGGATGCGTCCGACGCCCAGCGCGCGATTGCGCCCGACATGCTCAACCGGCTGACCAGCCGGGTGGCGGCCAGTGAGCGGCGGCACAGCGGCGAAATCCGCATCTGCGTGGAAGCCTCCTTGCCCATGAGCTATCTGTGGCGGCTGGGCAAGCGGGAATCCATCGGGCAACTCACGCGCCAGCGCGCAGTCACGATGTTCGGCAAGCTGCGCGTGTGGGACACGGAGCACAACAACGGTGTGCTGGTCTACCTGTTGCTGGCCGAACACGCGATTGAAATCGTGGCGGACCGCGGGATGGCGCGGCATGTGAGCCAGGCGCAGTGGCAGGCGATGGTGGCGCGCATGGCGAACGCCTTTCGGGAACGGCGCTACGAGGACGGCCTCACACAGGCGCTGGAAGAAATCTCCGCGGCGCTGATGATGCACTTTGCCATTGACGACTCACAAGGCGATGCGCAAGCCAATCCCAACGCCAACCCCAACGAATTGCCCGACGCGCCAATTCTGCAATAAGCGACCGCTTTTTTACCCGACACCTGAACGCAAAGATTCAGGAAAGCAGGACGCCCAGTGCGAAAAGTGCAGTCAGCACCAGCAAGGCCCGGTGCACCCAATACTTGCGCGAGCGTTTGCCGCCGCCTTGTGAAAGCTCGTCCTCCCACGTCAGACTGTCCAGCATGCTGTCCATGTTTCACCCCGCCTGTTGATGTCTCTGGAGCCACCATAAGGCGCAGCGCGGCAGCACGGTAGTGATTTCAGGTGTCCAGCTGTTACTTGCGGCGGTTTAGCAACAAGCCGCTTTCGACGCTTCAGCTTTCGGCCACGGCCGCTCGCCTGGTTCGCTCCTTATTTCATAGCTGCTTGCGCACGCCCCTTATGGGAAAAACCGGTATTTCATGCCGAAACCGGAGCGCCTATTGCCCCACCTCGGGTAAACGCCAGACCCGCTGGCCGCCCACGGGGTAAAGGCGGCGGCCGGGCTGCGGTGGCACGCTCCAGCCGCCGGTGAATTCGCCAAACGCGGGCAGGACCGCGATGCCGGTCTCCATGCAGAAACAGGGAAGACGCATGCCGTCGCGGCCTGCGCCGTGCAGGTTCAGGGCTGGGTGCAGGTGGCCGGCCAGCACGCTGTGAGTGGCGTGGCGCTGCGGATGGTGGCAGGCGGCAAACGGGCCCAGCACAAAGGGCTCGTCGACCACCCGGATACCGAGCGATGCCGGCGGATCGCCGGCGCGGCTGTCGTGGTTACCGCGCACCAGCACGCAATCAAGCGCAGCGAAGCTCTCACGCCATTCGGCCAGGCCCTCCAGCACCGAAGTGGTACGGGCTTGGGCGGCGTGCAGCAGGTCTCCCAGGAACACGAGTAGCGCCGGCCGGTAGTGCCGCAGCAGCCGGCTGAGACGTGCCAGGTTTTCGCGCGTGGTGCCCGAAGGCACGGGCTGGCCGAGGGCACGGTAGGTGGCCGCCTTGCCCAGGTGAAGATCCGCCACAAACAGCACACGGCCGGCGGGCCACCACAGCGCGCGTTCCGGCAACAGCCAGACCGTTTCGCCCGCGTAGGCCACCGGCAGCGGCGTACCCGGCGGCGTGTGCTCCTCGTCTTTCATCACAGCAATGGTAGCGGCCGGGAGGGCTTGCGCTCACGGCGCGCGCGGCCGCTTCCCTTGCCATTACCCGACGACGCGCTCTCTTGCCCAAAGGCCAGCGTTCCCTTGACTTGCTCCACGCTGCCCACAGCGACGGTACCGCCGGCGGCTTTTTCCAGCAACGCCACCATGCGTGCAATGCGGTCGGCAAGGTTTTCATTGGTGAGCTTTTCACGGAACAGTTCCACCATCAATGGAAACGCAAAAGGCGTGGGCCGCTCCAGCGTCTGCAGCACCAGTTGTTGTGTGTTCATACGCGCCAGGCTGGTGCGCAGGCGGCCGATCTCTAGCTCCTGCGCCAGCAGCTCCTGTTCGGCCTGCATCAGCAGGCGATTAGCCGGGTCATATTTGCGGAACACCTCCCAGAACAGAGAGGAAGAGGCTTGCAACTGCTTGTTGCTGCGTTTTTCGCCGGGGTAGCCCTGGAAGATGAGACCCGACACGCGTGCGATCTCGCGAAAGCGGCGCTGCGCGAGTTCGCTGGCGTTCAGGCTTTGCAGCACCTCATGCAGCAGCTGCGCATCGGGTCCGATTTTGAGCACCTTCGGCAGCAGTGTGGGCCAATCAACCTCGGTCGCGCTGAGCAGCTCAAAGCCGTAATCGTTGACCGCGATGGAAAAAGTACGTGGCGCATGCTGGGCCACGCGCCAGGCGATCAGGTTGGCCAGGCCCAGGTGCACATGCCGGCCTGCAAAGGGATACAGGAACAAATGCCAGCCTTCACGGGTCTTGAGCAACTCGGCCAGCAGTGTCTGCGGTGTGGGCAGTGCCGACCACTGCTGCTGGATGTCCAGTAACGGCCGCACGCATTGCAGCTCAGGGGTGTCGTAATGCCCCTGCCCGGCCAGCGCGAGCTGCTGCACCACGGCATCGGCCAGTGTGGTGGACAAGGGCATGCGCCCGCCGTTCCAGCGCGGTACCGCCGGCCGCTTGCCGCTGGCGCGCCGCACCCAGGCCGTCATGTCGTGGATGCGCACCAGCTCCAGCAGCCGGCCGCCAAAAAGGAAACAGTCACCCGGCTTGAGGCGCGCGGCAAAACTTTCCTCGACGCTCCCGATGCGGCCGCCGCCCAGGTACTGCACCGACATGCTCGCATCGCTGACGATGGTGCCGATGTTCATGCGGTGGCGCCGCGCCAGCCGAGCATCGGGCACACGCCAGACGCCCTCTTCGTCAGGCACGGCACGGCGGTAGTCCGGATAAGCCGCCAGCGAAGGGCCACCCTGGCGCACGAAGGACAGGCACCACTCCCAGTTCTCGCGTGACAGCCCGGCATAGGCCGCGGTTCCGCGCACCTCCTCATACAGTTCATCCGGCACAAAACCGCCGCCCAGCGCCACCGTGACCAGGTGCTGAACCAGCACATCCAGCGGCTGCTGGGGAGAAGTGCGCGCTTCGATGTGCCCAGCGGCAATGGCTGCGCGTGCCGCAGCGCCCTCGACGATCTCGATGCTGTGCGTAGGGACCAGCGTGATGCGCGAAGGCCGGCCCGGTGCATGGCCCGAGCGCCCGGCGCGCTGCAGCAGCCGCGCCACACCCTTGGGTGAGCCGATCTGCAAAACGCGCTCGACTGGCAGGAAGTCCACACCCAGGTCCAGGCTGGAGGTGCAGACCACCGCACGCAACTCGCCTTTCTTGAGGCCGGCCTCCACCCATTCGCGCACCTCGCGGTCCAGCGAACCATGGTGCAGCGCAATCAGCCCGGCCCATTCAGGCCTGGCCTCCAGCAGGGCCTGGTACCAGATCTCCGACTGTGAACGCGTGTTGGTGAAGACCAGCGTGGTGCTGCTGCCGGCAATCTCTTCGATCACCTGCGGCAGCATGGTGAGGCCCAGGTGGCCGCCCCAGGGAAAGCGTTCAGCACGGCCGGGCAGCAATGAATCGATGACCAACTTCTTGGGTACCTGCCCCTGCACCAGGGTGCCCTCGTCATGGCCCAGCAGGGTCTGCATGGCCTCCTGGAGATTTCCCAGCGTGGCGGACATCCCCCAAATCACGAGGCCGGTGCTCATCGTTCTCCTTGCCTGGTTGGGCAGCGTACCAATCGAAGTGGACGAGGACTCTCCCTCCAAGCAGGGGCCGCGGGACTGGCTTTGCCAGACCGCAGGCGCAGCGGCCCCCTCGGGGGGCAGCGAACCACACGCAGTGGGGAGCGTAGGGGCCCAGCTTTTGAGTCTTGCCAGGGCGAGTTGGACCTGCACACCGCGCTTGTTGCCGAGCAATTCGTGCCATTCATCGACGACCACCATCCGCACACCGCCGAGGACGTCTTTCGCATCGGCCCGCGCAAGCAGAAGGGACAGGCTTTCGGGGGTGGTCACCAGCACGGTGGGCAGCCGCTGGTTCTGCGCGCTGCGCTCGGCCGAGGCGGTGTCACCGCTGCGCGCACCGGCACTCCAGGGCGTAAACACCGGGGTACCGTCGTCCCTTTCCAGGGCGTTGAGGACTTCCAGCGGTTGCTGCAATGCGCGCAACGTGTCGGCAGCCAGGGCACGCATGGGCGTGATCCATAACACCGTCAGCGCCTGGGCGGGAGCGGCTTTCCTGGATGGGGTATCGGCGTTCACTATCATTTTCATAGCTGCTCGCGCGCGGCCATTGGGCGCCAGAGCCCCAAAGCTCATAAGGGCCGCCAGCCATACGGCATAGGTCTTGCCGGCGCCCGTGGTGGCATGGAGCAGGCCCGACTGACCTTGCGCCACGGCTTTCCACACTTCACGCTGGAATTTGAAGGGCTTCCAGCCGCGCGCCGCAAACCAGGCGTCCAGCGCGGCTTTGGCAGCAGAACGGCCGGTGCTCATGACGGCAGCAACGCAGCCAGCGTTTCCAGGGTATCGGCTTCTTCCACCGGCTTGTCTTCGCGCCAGCGCAGCATGCGGGGAAAGCGCACCGCGATGCCGCTCTTGTGGCGCGCGCTGCGCGCAATACCTTCAAAACCGAGCTCAAACACCAGCGTGGGTTTGACGCTGCGTACCGGGCCAAAGCTTTCGACCGTGGTCTTGCGGATGACGGCGTCGACGCGGCCCATCTCTTCGTCTGTCAGGCCCGAGTACGCCTTGGCAAAGGGGACGAGCTTGCGCTCGGGCGCGTCGGACGGCGCGTCCCAGACGGCAAAGGTGTAATCGCTGTAGAGGCTGGCGCGCCGGCCGTGGCCGCGCTGCGCGTAGATGAGCACGGCATCGATGCTGAGCGGGTCTATCTTCCATTTCCACCAGGTACCGACGTCCTTGGTGCGGCCCACGCCGTAGCCGGCGTGCCGTTGCTTGAGCATCATGCCCTCGACACCCATCTCCCGTGCGGCCTCCCGCTGGCGTGCCAGGTCCTGCCAGCTCTCGCCCGTCAGCATGGGGCTCGCGATCAATTGCGGATGCTGCAGCTGCGTGACGAGATCGTCCATGAGCGCGCGGCGTTCGGCCTGCGGCAATGCGCGCAGGTCACGGCCTTGCCACTCAAGCAGGTCATAAGCCAGCAGCACCACGGGGATGTCGCGCAGCAGCTTGGGGGCCAGCGTCTTGCGGCCGATGCGCTTTTGCAATTCTGCGAACGGCCTGACCTTGTCTTCGCGCCACACCGCAATCTCCCCATCGAGTACGGTGCCGTCAGGCAACGCCTCGCCCATGGCTGCGAGCTCGGGAAAGCGCTCGGTCACCAGTTCTTCCCCGCGCGACCACAGCCAGACCTGGCCTGCACGCTTGACCAGTTGCGCGCGTATGCCGTCCCACTTCCATTCAACCACCCAGTCAGCGGGCGAACCCAGCAAGGTATCGAACTGCTCGACACCGACATTGAAGGGATGGGCCAGAAAGAACGGATAGGGCTGGCCACTGGTTTTCTGGTTCAGCTCGCCGCTGCTTTCGGCACAGACCAGTCCAGCATAGTCGGCGGCCGTCGGCTGGCCGCTGATATGGGTGTAGCCCATGAGTCGCTGGGCCACACGCTTGGCATCGACGCCTGCCACGATAGCCAGCGCCTGCGTGACCTGCAGGCGCGAGACGCCCACGCGAAAGCTGCCGGTCATGAGCTTGAAATAAACCAGGCGCTCCTCGGGCGCAAGGCGGCGCCACTGCGCGCGCAACGCATCGGGCAGTTTGTCAGGGTCGCTTTTGCCGAGTATCCGCAAGGGCAACAGGTGCTTCTCGATCCACTCTGCAAGCCCGAGTTCATGCTGTTCGGTCGGTGCAGGCAACAGCAGCGAGATGGTTTCGGCCAGGTCACCCACAGCCTCATAACTTTCGTCAAACAGCCACTCGGGCAAGCCGGCAGCCTCTTGTGCCAGCAGGCGCAGCAGCTTGGTCGGCACCAGCTGGCGCGGCTTGCCGCCGGCCAGGAAATACACCGCCCAGGCGGCGTCGGCAGGTGGCGCGCTTTGCAGATAACGCTGCAGCGCCGCCTGCTTGGCGAGACTGGACGTGGTGGCGTCCAGTTCGCTGTAGAGGGCAGCAAAGGCTTTCATGCGCCGGCTTCATTTGCAGGAACGGCTTCGGCCTCAGGTTGAGGTGCGGTGGCAGCCTGGTCACTCACATCCTCATCTCCGTATTCGGTCTTGAAGCCTTCGGCCTGCAAGCCGTTTTCAGTGAGCCACCGCACCAGCACCGCGACGCTGCCGTGCGTGACCATCACACGCGCTGCGCCGGTGCCTGCGATCGCACTTTGCAGGCCTGGCCAGTCGGCGTGATCGGACATGACAAAGCCGCGGTCCACACCGCGCCGCCGCCGCGTGCCGCGCAATCGCATCCAGCCGCTGGCAAAGGCGTCCGAGTAGCTGCCGAAGCGGCGCATCCAGGGCGCGCCTTGGGCTGAAGGGGGTGCCAGCACGAGGGCGCGCTTGAGCAATTGCGGAGTGACGCCCGCGTCGGTCACGCGCAGAGTTGCTGGCAGCGATACGCCGGCCGCGCGATACACCGCATTGAGCGGCTCCACAGCGCCGTGCACAACTATGGGACCAATGGCATGGTCTACACCGTGCAGGATGCGCTGCGCTTTGCCGAAGGCATAACAGAACAGCACAGACGCGCGGCCCTCATCCGCATTGCGCCGCCACCATGCGTTGATCTCCGCGAACAGCACCTGCTGCGTGGGCCAGCGGTAGATCGGCAGACCGAAGGTGGACTCGGTGATGAAGGTGTCGCAGGGCACAGGCTCAAAGGGCGCACAGGTGCCGTCGGCCTCTGTCTTGTAGTCGCCCGAGGCCACCCACACTTCGCCGCGATGCTCCACCCGGACCTGCGCCGACCCCAGCACATGCCCGGCCGGGTGCAGCGAGATGCGAACGCCCTGGCGCTCCAGCGGTTCGCCGTAGGGCAAGGTTTGCAGATTGATATCGCCACCCAGCCTGGCCCTGAGAATGCCTGCGCTGTCGGTATGGGCGAGGTAGCTTTGATGGCCGATACGCGCGTGATCGGAATGCGCATGGGTGATCACCGCGCGCTCCACAGGCCGCCAGGGGTCGATGTAGAAATCGCCCGCCGCGCAATACAGGCCCTCAGGCCTCGCCACGATCAGGTCCATGCGATGGTGCTTCCGTGCAAGGCCGGGTTACTGTGGGCGCGTGATGCTCAGGCTTGCGGTGCTCCGGCCGGGCCCATGCTCACGCATGAAGCTTCTATCCTAGTACTGGGCCCTATTCTCTTGCTGAACGGCTAAAGGTGTTTGTGCTGTCAGCAAGGGCTTACATTGCCGGGAGATGGCGCGCTGGATTGCGCTCCGGCTACAACATGCGGTCCTGCGCGAACCCGCCAATAAGAAAGCCCCTGGCTTGCGGCAGGGGCTTGATGYGACCGATGACGGCTGCAGCGGGTGGCCGAAGCCACCGTGAGTTCTTATTTTTTCTGGCGATATTTGCGCAAGGCGGCAATCTGCGCGGCCATGACGGCCAGCTCGGACTGGGCCATGGCGATGTCGATGTCGCTTTTCGCATTCTTCAGGGCTTCTTCAGCGGCAGCCTTGGCTTCGCTGGCCTTGGTCTCGTCCAGGTCCTTGCCGCGAATGGCCGTGTCGCTCAAGACTGTCACACAGTTGGGCTGTACTTCAAGCAGGCCACCGGCCACGAACACAAATTCTTCGCTGCCATCGGCCTTTTCGATACGCACGGCGCCCGGCTTGATACGGGTGATCAGCGGCGTGTGGCGCGGGTAAATGCCCAGCTCGCCGGCCTCGCCAGGCAAAGCCACAAAGCGCGCTTCACCCGAGAAGATGGACTCTTCTGCAGAGACGACGTCGACGTGGATGGTTGTTGACATAAGCGTTCCTTACATTGAAAAGTTTGGAGAAAGCAAGCAGTTGGGATGAGCCGCTAGGCGCTGCGCGGAAATGTGCAAATGCACATTGAGCACAGCAACAACGCGGATCGCCCAAATGCGCCGCTTTATCAGACCTTCTTCGCCTTTTCGAAAGCTTCGTCGATTGTGCCGACCATGTAGAACGCCTGTTCTGGCAGGTGATCGCACTCGCCAGCCACAATCATCTTGAAGCCGCGAATGGTTTCAGCCAGGCTGACGTACTTGCCGGGGGAGCCGGTGAACACTTCAGCAACGTGGAAAGGCTGCGACAGGAAACGCTGGATCTTGCGGGCGCGGGCCACAGCCAGCTTGTCTTCAGGGGCCAGTTCGTCCATACCCAGAATCGCGATAATGTCGCGCAGTTCCTTGTAGCGCTGCAGCGTACCTTGCACGGCGCGGGCCGTGGCGTAGTGGTCTTCGCCCACAACGTTAGGGTCGAGCTGACGGCTGGTCGAGTCGAGCGGGTCAACCGCAGGGTAGATACCCAGCGAAGCGATGTCACGCGAAAGCACCACGGTGGAGTCCAGGTGGGCAAAGGTCGTGGCAGGCGACGGGTCGGTCAAGTCATCGGCAGGAACGTAAACGGCCTGGATGGAAGTGATGGAGCCGACCTTGGTGGAGGTAATACGCTCTTGCAGGCGGCCCATTTCTTCGGCCAGCGTAGGCTGGTAGCCCACAGCGGAAGGCATACGGCCCAGCAGCGCGGACACCTCGGTACCGGCCAGCGTGTAGCGGTAAATGTTGTCCACGAAGAACAGCACGTCACGGCCTTCGTCACGGAAGGACTCGGCGATGGTCAGGCCGGTCAGCGCCACGCGCAGACGGTTTCCTGGGGGCTCGTTCATCTGGCCGTAGACCATGGCCACTTTGGATTCGCCGAGGTTCTCGAGATTCACAACGCCGGAGTCGGCCATCTCGTGATAAAAGTCGTTGCCTTCGCGCGTACGTTCACCCACACCGGCAAACACGGACAAGCCCGAGTGCGCCTTGGCGATGTTGTTGATGAGTTCCATCATGTTCACGGTCTTGCCGACGCCGGCGCCGCCGAACAGGCCCACTTTGCCGCCCTTGGCGAACGGGCAAACCAGGTCAATCACCTTGATGCCGGTTTCCAGCAGTTCCTGCGATGGCGACAGTTCGTCGTAGGCAGGCGCCTTGCGGTGAATCGGTGCGGTCAGGGTCTGATCGACAGGACCACGTTCGTCGATGGGTGCACCCAGCACGTCCATGATGCGGCCCAGCGTGGCCTTGCCCACGGGAACCGTGATGTTGGCGCCGGTGTTGTACACGACGTTGCCGCGGCGCAGGCCGTCGGACGTGCCCAGTGCGATGGTGCGCACAATGCCGTCACCCAGCTGCTGCTGCACTTCAAGGGTCAGCGCGGAGCCTTCCATCTTGAGCGCGTCGTAAATTTTTGGCATCTGGTCGCGCGCAAATTCCACGTCAACCACAGCGCCGATACACTGAACAATCTTGCCTTGAGCTTGAGCCATGACTGGATCCTTTTCCRTTCTTTAAATCTTGAATCGCGGTTAGACCGCTGCGGCACCGGCAACGATTTCCGAAAGTTCTTTCGTGATCGCCGMTTGACGCGTTTTGTTGTAAACCAGCTTGAGTTCGCCAATCACGCTGCCGGCGTTGTCCGTCGCGGCCTTCATGGCCACCATGCGGGCAGACTGCTCGGACGCCATGTTTTCGGCAACCGCCTGATAAACCAGTGCTTCCACATAGCGAATCAACAGGTCGTCGATCACGGTCTGCGCGTCGGGCTCATAGATGTAGTCCCAGCCGTGCTGGTCTTTGTCAGCCTGCAGGTGCGCGGCCGTCAAAGGCAGCAATTGCTCGACCACAGGCTCCTGGCGCATGGTGTTGATGAACTTGGTGTAGCACAGGTACACCGCGTTGATCTTGCCTTCGCTATACGCGTCGAGCAGAACCTTCACGGGGCCGATCAGCTTTTCCAGATGCGGCTTGTCGCCCAGTTGCGTTGCATGCGACACCACCTTGGCGCCGACCCGGTTCAAAAAGCCGAGGCCCTTGTTGCCGATCGCTACTGCCTTCGCATCATGGCCTGCAGCCTGCACTTCCTTGAGCTTGCCGGTCACGGCGCGCAGCACGTTGGTATTCATGCCGCCGCACAAGCCTTTGTCAGTCGTCACCACGATAAACCCGGTGGCCTTGGCGTCGTTGGACTCCATGAACGCGTGGGTGTATTCGGGGTTGGCCTGACTCAGGTTGGCCGTGATGTTACGGATCTTGTCGCTGTAAGGACGGGCAGCGCGCATCCGCTCCTGCGCCTTGCGCATCTTGGAGGCGGCCACCATCTCCATGGCCTTGGTGATCTTTTTGGTGTTTTCCACCGACTTGATCTTGCCGCGTATTTCCTTGCCTGCTGCCATATGGATTCCTAAGGGGTTCCTGAGGGTTGCTTAATTACTTGCTTGACGATGCGTCAGGCGAGATCAGGCAAACGACTTCTTGAACTCGGTCACAGCCGCGTTCAGTTCCGCCTCAGCATCCTTGTCCATGGCCTTGTTGGCTTCGAGCTTGGCCATCAGGGCCGCGTTCTTGTCCTTCAGGAAGGCATGCAGGCCGTGTTCGAAAGCCAGGACCTTCTTGACTTCCACGTCGTCCATGAAACCCTTGTTCACGGCGAACAGCGTGGCACCCATGTTGGAGATGGACAAAGGCGAGTACTGGGCCTGCTTGAGCAGTTCGGTCACGCGGGCACCGCGGTCCAGCTGCTTGCGGGTCGCTTCGTCCAGGTCAGAAGCGAACTGCGCGAAGGCCGCCAGTTCACGGTACTGGGCCAGGTCGGTACGGATACCGCCGGAGAGGTTCTTGATCAGCTTGGTCTGGGCAGCGCCACCGACGCGGGACACCGAGATACCGGCGTTAATAGCGGGACGAATACCGGCATTGAACAGGCTGGTTTCCAGGAAGATCTGGCCGTCGGTGATCGAGATCACGTTGGTTGGAACGAAAGCGGACACGTCACCAGCTTGCGTTTCAATGATCGGCAGCGCGGTCAGCGAACCGGTCTTGCCCTTGACGGCGCCCTTGGTGAAGTCTTCAACGTACTTCTCGTTCACGCGAGCTGCACGCTCAAGCAGACGGCTGTGCAGATAGAACACGTCGCCAGGGTAAGCTTCGCGTCCTGGTGGACGGCGCAGCAGCAACGAGACCTGGCGGTAAGCCACGGCCTGCTTGGACAGATCGTCATACACGATCAGAGCATCTTCCCCGCGGTCGCGGAAGTATTCGCCCATCGTGCAACCGGAGTAGGCGCTCACGTATTGCATGGCGGCGGACTCGGAAGCGGCAGCGGCCACAACGATGGTGTATTCCATCGCGCCGGCTTGTTCCAGTGCGCGCACCACGTTCTTGATCGACGAAGCCTTCTGGCCGATCGCGACGTAGACGCAGGAAACGCCCTTGCCTTTTTGGTTGATGATGGCGTCGATGGCCACGGCGGTTTTGCCGGTCTGACGGTCGCCAATGATCAGTTCGCGCTGGCCGCGGCCGACGGGCACCATGGAGTCGATGGACTTCAGGCCGGTCTGCAGGGGCTGGTCAACGGATTTACGGGCGATCACGCCGGGTGCGACCTTTTCGATCACGTCGGTCATCTTGGCGTTGATCGGGCCTTTGCCGTCAATCGGCTGACCCAGCGCGTTAACCACGCGGCCAAGCAGCTCAGGACCGACAGGCACTTCCAGAATGCGGCCCGTGCACTTCACGGTGTCGCCTTCGGCGATGTGCTCGTACTCGCCCAGAATCACGGAGCCGACGGAGTCGCGCTCAAGATTCAGCGCCAGGCCGTAGGTGGGGGTGCCGTCGGCGGTTGCAGGGAATTCCAGCATTTCGCCCTGCATCACATCGGACAGGCCGTGGATACGGACGATACCGTCGGTCACGGACACCACGGTGCCCTGGTTGCGAATGTCGCTGCTTCCGGCCAGGCCCTCGATACGGCTCTTGATCAGTTCAGAAATTTCTGCGGGATTGAGTTGCATGACTCTTTCCTTCTTTCAGTATGTTGTTGGCTAATAACCTGCAATGGCGCCTGGGCACCAGCTCAGGAAACCAGCGCCGCTTTCATTTGCTCTAAACGGGCTTTTACCGAGGTGTCCAGCACCTCGTCACCCACCACGACTCGTACGCCCCCGATCAGGGCCGGCTGCAGCTCAACCTGAAGGTTGAGCTTCTTGCCAAAGCGCTTTTCCAGCGTTGCCGACAGATCGGCCAGCGCTGCACCGTCGAGCGCAAACGCGCTGTAGACGGTCGCATCGGACGAACCACTTTGCGCATTTTTCAGGGTGCGAAACTGCGCTGCGATTTCCGGCAGGACGCTCAGGCGGCCGTTCTCGATCACTGTGCGCAGGAAGTTCTTCGCAGAATCCGGCAGCTTCGTTTTGGCAACGCCTGAAATCACGTCGAACGCCTGTGCCGAAGTCACGCCGGGGTTGCCGGCAAACTGCTGCAGCTGCGCATTGGCAGCAATGGCGGCCAGCTCATCGAGCCAGGCGGCGGTGCCGCCCAGGTCGGAGCCAGAGGCCTTGAACAGGGCCTCGGCGTAAGGACGGGCAATGGTGGCTAGTTCGGCCATATTGATGCTCGCTTAGAGTTCGGTCTTCAGGCGGCCCAGCAAGTCGGCATGCACGCTGGCATTGACTTCCTTGCGCAGAATCTGCTCGGCGCCCTTGACGGCCAGCGCGGCAACCTGCTCACGCAGGGTTTCGCGCGCCTTGACGGTTTGCTGCTCGGCTTCGGCCTTGGCGGCGGCAATGATCTTGCTGCCTTCTTCGGTTGCCCGGGCCTTGGCTTCTTCCACCAGGGCCTGGCCCCTGCGCTCGGCTTCAGCCAGGCGCACGGCAGCTTCATTGCGCGACTTGGCCAGCTCTTCTTCCACGCGCTTGTTGGCGACGGAGAGTTCAGACTTGGCTTTATCGGCAGCAGCAAGGCCGTCAGCGATTTTTTGCGCACGCGCGTCCAGGGCCGCCGCGATGGGTGGCCATACAAACTTCATCGTGAACCCGACCAAAATCAGGAACACGATCATCTGGACAATTAGGGTACCGGTAATGCTCACTGCACATCCTTTCCCTTGGGGCCCAGCCAGAGGCCGACCCGAAGGAATGACATTCTTGGGACTTTGATGATTGCTTACTTAGGCAGGTTGGCGATTTGCGCCAGGAACGGGTTGGCAGTAGCGAACCACAGCGCAATACCCGTACCGATAATGAAAGCCGCGTCAATCAGGCCAGCCAGCAGGAACATCTTGGTCTGCAGTTCGCCCATCAGCTCAGGCTGGCGTGCAGCTGCTTCGAGGTATTTGCTGCCCATGATGCCGATACCGATACAGGCACCGACAGCGCCGAGACCGATGATGAGGCCGGCGGCCAGAGCGACAAAACTAATAACTTCCATGATGACTCCTTAGGACTTGGTTACGAGAGAAAAACAAAAACGAAACGGGACAACTGATTAGTGGTGATCGTGCGCCTGGCCGATGTACACCAGGGTCAGCATCATGAACACGAACGCCTGCAGCGTAATGATCAGGATGTGGAAAATCGCCCAGGCCGAGCCTGCGATGATGTGGCCGATGGCCAGCGCAATGCCGGTGCCCAGCGAGACGGAGGCAAAAGCGCCACCCATCAGGGCGATCAGCAGGAAAATCAGTTCGCCGGCATACATATTGCCGAACAGTCGCATGCCGTGCGAAACGGTCTTGGCGACAAACTCAATCATCTGCATGAGGAAGTTGAAAGGGTACAGGGCCCAGTGGTTGCCGAAAGGCGCCGTGAACAGCTCGTGGACCCAGCCGCCGGCACCCTTGATCTTGACGTTGTAAACGAGGCAGGTAATCAGCACGCCGAGCGACAGGCCCATGGTGACCGACAAGTCAGCGGTCGGCACGGAGCGCATGAAAGCGTGGTGAGGATCATGCCCGGCAGCACCGTAAACAGCGGCCCAGATCGCGGGCAGCAAATCGACCGGCAGCAAGTCCATGGCGTTGAGCAGGAAAATCCAGACAAACACCGTCAGGGCCAGGGGAGCCACCAGCTTGCGGCTTTCGGCGTTGTGCACGATACCCTTGGCTTGCGCGTCGACCATTTCGACCAGGATTTCGACGGCAGCCTGGAAGCGGCCGGGAACGCCGGAAGTGGCTTTGCGTGCGGCTTTCCAGAGCAGGAAGCAGCCGATCACGCCCAGCAAGATGCTGAAAATCGTCGAGTCGATGTTGATAACGGTCAGGTCAAACGGGCCAACCAGCTCTTTGTTACGCCAATGCGTCAAGTGGTGAACGATGTATTCACCAGCGGTCTGACCACCATGTCCAGCAGCATTCTCAGCAGCCATTTATTGCTCGCCTCAAAGTTTATTGCGCCTGACCGCGAACATTAACGCGAGCCAGGACACTTTCATTGTCACCACCAGGCCAACCAGCATTGCCGGCCAACTCAGCATCGAAACCATCCTTGGAGCAGCAAAAAGCATTGCCACCGTCAAGGCGATCTTGACCATTTCCCACAAGAAGAACCCCATCACCGCAGTGCCGGGGTTCATCGACCAAACTTTGCCGGTCAAACCGCGCGCAAACAGCGCCGCCGGAATCACCACCGCCAACGCCCCATAGAACGCCGACCACCCCACCGATTGCTGTCCCGTCAGGGCCCAGGCGGCACACGCCACCACAATTCCGGCACCCAGCTGCCCCGCCAATACCGACCAGGGCGACACCTGCGGACTCGCTTCACGAAGCTTTTGGGCTTCTTCGCGGGTCAGGGTCTTGAAACTTTCATCCTGCGCCTCAAGCTCATCTGTAACAGCCGGGCTTCCCCGGGTCACCGCTGAATGCGCAGAATTTCCCATTTTGGTCATCACAAATTACGGGAAAGTTACAGGGGCCGTTATTAGCAAAGCCCTTGATTATACGTAGAAACCCCCGAGCCTCCGCAAAATCCCGGGGTTTGGATCCGGATTAGGGGTGATCGGCGGTTTTCAGTCTTGATCGCAGAGGGGTGGTTCACAATCACCGCTGAAAGGCAGCCCGGCAACGGGGCGCCCGCGATGCAACATCCCCACCGAAAGAAGCCATGCACGCCCTGATGAAATTTCTGCACATTGCCGCCGCCGTCGCCTGGCTGGGCGGCGCGGCTTTCATGCTGTTTGCCTTGCGGCCGGCCTTGGCAACGGGCCAGCTTGCGCCGCCGCAACGCCTGCCGCTGATCGTGCAGGTCCTGACGCGCTTCTTTATAGGCGTGTGGGTTTCCATCGCCATCCTCCTGCTCACAGGCCTGGCCATGCTGCTGGCGGTCGGCATGAAAAACGCGCCCATCGGCTGGCATGTGATGTTCGGCATCGGACTTTTGATGTTCGCACTGTTCGGCCACTTGTATTTCGGCCCTTTTCGCCAGCTCAAGCTCGCCGTCCTCGCCTCGGACTGGCCTGAAGGTGGCCGCCGCGTMGGGCAGATCGCCACGCTGGCGCTGGCCAACCTTGCCCTGGGTGCAGTGGCCATTGCAGCTGTCCTCTTCCTGGCGTGAAGCCTTGGGTGACCGTGCCGCAACCCTGCGCGCAAGCCTTGCGGGTGCAAGCCTGCTGTTCCTGGGAGGCTGTTCGTCCGTGAACCCTTATTACGATCCCGCCAAGCCCCACCACACCCGCGAGGGCTTCACGAACAACTACACCGCCTCGGTCACCCAGGGCTTTGGCGCGCTGATGCGCTGGCAATGGGAAAAGCGCCAGCAAGGCCTGCCCAGGCCCCCCGCGGCACCCATCCCGCAACAAGCGCCCGACCTGAAAGCCATCCAGGCCTACGCCTCAGCGCATGCGGCATCCGGTGCGGCCGCCGCGCGTCCCGCCATCACCTGGGTGGGCCACGCCACCATGCTGGTACAGGCCGGCGGGCTCAATGTATTGACCGATCCGGTGTTTTCGCAGCGGGCCAGCCCGGTGCAGTTCGCCGGCCCTTCGCGCGCGCAGCCGCCCGGCGTCGCATTGGCCGATTTGCCGCCCATTGACGTGGTGGTGATTTCGCACAACCACTACGACCACCTCGACACCGACTCCGTGCAAGCCATCGCCGCGCGCTCCGCAGCCGCCGGCCGCCCCGCCCTGTTCCTGGTGCCGCTGGGCGTCAAGTCCTGGTTTGCCAGCCGCGGCATCACGCATGTCGTCGAAATGGACTGGTGGGACAGCCATGTTTACCGCGGCGTGGAGTTCAACTTCACGCCGGTGCAGCACTGGTCGGCGCGCAGCTTTGGCGACCGCAGCCAGACGCTGTGGGGCGGTTACGCTGTATTCGCGCCAGACCTGCATTGGTATTTCAGCGGCGACACCGGGTATTCCAAAGACTTTCTGGACACCCGCGCGCGCTTTGCCAGCCGCCAGGCCGCCGGCCAGCGCGGCGGCTTTGACCTCGCCCTCATTGCCGTGGGCGCCTACGAGCCGCGCTGGTTCATGTCCGGCCAGCACGTGAACCCGGCCGAAGCGGTGCAGATTCATCAAGACCTGGGCGCCAAACGCAGCGTGGGCGTGCACTGGGGTACGTTCGAGCTGACCGACGAGCCGCTCGACCAGCCGCCGCAAGACCTGGCGGCCGCCCGCACGGCCAAAGGCCTGAAAGACGAAGACTTCAGCGTCATGGCCGTCGGCGAAACCCGCTTTTTACCCCCCAGGCCTGCGCCATGAAGGCACGCCGCAAGAAACGCGAGCCCGGCAAGGCGCACTGGACGGACCGCCTCAAGGCATCCATACCGAGCCGCGAAGTGCTGGCGTCCAACCCCTGGCTCAGGCCGGTCGCGCATCGCCTGCTGGACCCACAGCTGTGGCGCCTGCAGCACGAGGCCGTGGCACGCGGCGCCGCCATCGGCATCTTCTGGGCTTTCGCCCTTCCGTTTGCGCAAACCGTGGCGGCCGCCGCCCACAGCGTCTGGTGGCGCGCCAACATCCCGGTAGCCGCCGGCATCACCTTTATCACCAACCCGTTCACGGTGGGCTTCTGGCTCTGGCTGGCCTACCAGGTGGGCGGGCTGGTTCTTGATGCGCCGCCGCCGGTGTCCATTTCCGAAAGCGCGGGGGTGGTCGCCTGGATGGCCTCTTTTGGCGGGCCGGCCATCCTGGGCATGGGGATCTTCGCCGTTGTGGGTTCGGTCAGTGCCTACTTCCTCGTCAAGCTGGCCTGGCGCATCCGCATCTGGTTCAAACGCCACCGCCGGCAAACGGCCAGACGTTAGACAATCCGGTACCAGCCTGCCTTTTGCGACGCAGCAATTTTCATTTCTTTCCAGCCCCATCATGACAACGCCTCTTGCCAGTTCCCTTCCCGACACCCCCTGCTACCTCAACGGCGAATTCACGCCGCTCAAGGACGCCAAAATCAGCGTGATGGACCGCGGGTTCATCTTCGGCGACGGCATCTATGAAGTGGTGCCGGCCTACGCAGGCAAGCCGTTTCGCTTCGAACAGCACATGGCGCGGCTGGAACGCAGCCTCACCGAACTGCGCATCACCAACCCGCTCACACGCGCCCAATGGCTGGAGATTGCTCTCAAATTAATAGCTGCTTGCGCACAATCCACGGGCGCCGCAGCCGAAAAAGGCAATCAACTCGTCTACATCCAGGTCACCCGCGGTGTGGCCATGCGCGACCATCCCATGCTGCCGGGCCTGACGCCCACCGTCTTTGTCATGTGCAACCCGATGAAGCTGCCCTCCGATGCGGCACGCGAAAAAGGCGTGGCCTGCGTCACCGCCGACGACTTCCGCTGGGAAAAGGCCCACATCAAAAGCACCAGCCTGCTGGGCGCGGTGTTTTCACGCCAGATCAGCGTTGACGCCGGCGCGGTCGAGACCGTGATGTTCCGCGGCGACTACCTGAGCGAAGCTGCTTCCAGCAACGTCTGGATCGCCAAAGACGGCAAGGTTTCGGGTCCGCCCAAGGACAACCTGGTGCTCGAAGGCATACGCTTCGGCCTGATCGAAGAAATGTGCCGCGCGGCGGGCATTCCTTTTGAGCTGCGCCGCATCACCCGCGCCGAAGTGCTGGCCGCCGATGAAATTTTGCTGTCGTCCGCCACCAAGGAGGTGCTGCCGGTCACCCTGCTGGACGGCCAGCCGGTAGGCCAAGGCGTGGAAAAAGGCCAACCCGGCCCCATCTACAAAAAGCTGTACGCTGAATACCAGCGTGCCAAAACGGCCTGAAAGGACCTTTGCCATGACGACTTCCCCCAACATCCCCAAAATCATCGGCGTGCCCGGCACGGAGCCATCGCGCCAGGAATCACTGATTGAGTACCCCTCGCAGTTTCCGATCAAGGTGATGGGTGAAAAGGTCGACGGCATGGTCGCGGCCATTACTTCCATTGCGCACCAGTTCGACCCGGCCTTCGACGCCTCCACCATCGAGTTGCGCGAAAGCAAGGGCGGCAAGTACCTGGGTGTCACCATCACCGTCACCGCCACCAGCCGCGAACAGCTCGACGAGCTCTACCGCACGCTTTCGACCCACCCGATGGTCAAGGTCGTCCTTTAATCGCGACCCGGCCTCGGGTACCCGCAAAGCATTCGCATATGCAAGCTGAAACACGCATGCTGGGCCGGGTCGATTACCTGCCCACCTACGAAGCCATGCAAACCTTCACGGCGACACGTAACGTTGGGGTTTCCAGCGAAAACGGCCTGCAGCCCAATCAGGACGAGCGCGACCAGCTATGGATTTGTGAGCACCCCCCGGTCTACACACAGGGGCTGGCAGGCAAAAGCGACCATGTCCTGAACCCCGGCAGCATCCCGGTGGTGCAGACCAACCGCGGCGGCCAGGTCACTTACCACGGCCCCGGCCAGGTGGTGGCCTACCCGCTCATCGATTTGAAGCGCGCCGGCTATTACGTCAAGGAATACGTCTACCGCATTGAGGAATCCGTCATCAAGACGCTGTCGCATTTCGGCGTCACCGGGCACCGGGTGGCCGGTTCGCCCGGCATTTATGTGCGGCTGGACGACCCGGCCTCCCACGCAGCCTTGACGGGTCCAGTCAACCCGGTGGACCCCTTCCGCGGCCTCGGGAAGATCGCCGCTTTGGGCATCAAAGTCAGCCGCAATTGCACCTACCACGGGGTGGCGCTCAACGTGGCGATGGACCTGGAACCCTTCTCACGGATCAACCCCTGCGGCTATGTGGGGCTCAAAACCACAGACCTTTCTACAATCGGGGTATCGGCAAGCTGGCAGGAAGCTGCGGATGTGCTGGGCCGCAAGCTCGTCACCTACCTGGCGCCCTGAGCACATTCCTTCAAAGAAATACACCATGAGCACCCCAGAAACCGTCAATCCTGTTGTTCGCGATATCCAGAGCCAGGAAGACTACAACCCGCTGGCCAAGCAAAAGGCCGCGGCCAAGCTGTCGCGCATTCCCGTCAAGGTGGTGCAGGGCGAAATGCTCAAAAAACCCGACTGGATTCGCGTCAAGGCCGGCAGCCCCACCACGCGCTTCTACGAGATCAAGCAGATCCTGCGCGAGAACAAGCTCAACACAGTGTGCGAAGAAGCCAGTTGCCCCAACATCGGCGAATGCTTCGGCAAGGGCAYGGCCACCTTCATGATCATGGGTGACAAGTGCACGCGCCGCTGCCCGTTTTGCGATGTGGGCCACGGACGGCCAGACCCGCTGGACGTGAACGAACCGCTGAACCTGGCCAAAACCATCGCAGCGCTCAAGCTCAAATACGTGGTGATCACCAGCGTGGACCGTGACGATCTGCGCGACGGCGGCAGCGGCCACTTTGTCGAATGCATTCAAAAGATCCGCGAACTCTCGCCCGCTACCACCATTGAAATCCTGGTGCCCGACTTCCGCGGCCGTGACGACCGCGCGCTTGAGATCCTCAAGGCCGCGCCGCCCGATGTGATGAACCACAACCTCGAAACCGCGCCGCGCCTTTACAAAGAAGCGCGCCCAGGCAGCGACTACAACTTCAGCCTCAACCTGCTCAAGAAGTTCAAGGCCCTGCACCCCGATGTGCCGACCAAGAGCGGCATCATGGTCGGCCTGGGCGAAACCGACGAGGAAATTTTGCAGGTCATGCGCGACATGCGCGCGCACAACATCGACATGCTCACGATTGGCCAGTACCTCGCGCCCTCCACCAGCCACCTGCCGGTGCGCCGCTACGTGCACCCCGACACCTTCAAGATGTTTGAAGAGGAAGCCTACAAGATGGGCTTCACGCACGCGGCCGTGGGCGCCATGGTGCGCAGCAGCTACCACGCCGACCAGCAGGCCCACGCGGCTGGCGTGGCCGACAAGGCAGACGCGGCCATCGCCGCTCTTTAATCCCCGCACCATGACCCTGCCGCAAGGCTCCCTGTCGCTTCGCCACTACGGCGCGTCGCACGGCAGCCATGCGCATGAACACTTCCAGGTGCTGCTGGGCCTGAGCGGTGTGCTGGAGCTGGAGGTAGGTGGACGCGGGCGGCGCATTGCGGCCGGCCAGGGCTGCGTGATCTCCCCCGGCGACCGTCATGACTTCGAATCACGTGACGGCAGCCGCTGCCTGGTGCTGGACACCGCACAACCCGATTGGGCCCGCTGCGCAGCCGACCCGGCCAAAACCGGGCAAGCCCTGGCGCTGGGAAATTACCTCGCCGAAGCGCTGCAGCAGCCGCGCAGTCTTGCGCAAGTCCACGGGCCAGCGCTACTGCTGGAAGCCTGGGAGCCTGCGTCGGCATTAAAGCTCCCGCGTTATGCCCGTCCCATCCACTGGGGCCAACTGGCCACGTGGACGCAGCAGCGCCTGCATGAACCATTGAGCGTCGCGCAGCTGGCTGCGCAGGTTTTCTTAAGCCCAACGCAATTCGCCGCGCGCTGCCGGCGCGAGACCGGCCTCAGCGTGATGCAGTGGCTGCGCCGGCAACGCCTGGCACTGGCTGTGCAGTTGCGCAGCCGCGGCATGGGCGTGGCCGACACCGCACTGCACTGCGGCTACCAGTCGCCCTCGGCCCTGACGGCCGCGCTGAAGCGGCAGCCACGCCAAGCCGGCGCGGCACATCAATAACGGTAGGGATTGTTCGGCCTGCGGTCGTACCGGTCGCGCACACCGTCGCCGTCACGGTCACTTCGATAACCAGGGCCATAGCCCGGCGCAGGGGCGGGCACGACACGGTATTGCGGCGCGCGCTCATAAGCCACGGGATAGGCTACGCAGCCCGACAGGGCCGCCATGCCGGCCAGCGCCAGCAAAAGGATGGAAAGTTTTTTCATGAGGGGTCTCCTTCGGTGTCATGCGATTTCGGCGAAATCTGCCATGCCATTGCAACCTGGGCCGGTGCCGGCACGGTGTCTGCGGTGCGCCTGATGCGTGAAGCTGGTTACCGGATGTAGGCCTGCGCGTAGGACACGTCCCCGCCAGCAGCAGAACCGTCGTTGCGCGACAACAGAGCGTTGCTCTGCGACGACGCCCAGGGCGCAGCCCCCTATGCTTGCCGCCATGCCCGCCAATCTGTATGCACTGGGCGCCATCGCCCTCTGGACCCTGCTCGCTTCGCTCGGGGTCTCGCTCAAACACGTCCCGCCTTTCCTGCTGACCGGCGTTGCACTGCTGACCGGCAGCCTGCTGGCCCTGCCTTTTGTGCTGCGTGACCGTACGCAATGGAAGATTCCCGCCGCCACGCTGGCGCTCGGTGTGTACGGCCTCTTCGGCTACCACTTCCTGCTTTTCATTGCGCTGCGCCACGCACCAGCGGTCGAGGCCAACCTGGTGAACTACCTCTGGCCCCTTTTTATCGTGGTGCTGGCGCCGCTGTTCCTTCGCGGCGTGCAGCTCCGCGCCATGCATGTGGCTGCGGGCCTGCTGGGATTTGCTGGCGCCGCCATTGCCATCCTGGGCGCGGGGGGCAGCGGTGCCGCTTCCGCGGCAGGCTGGTCATGGGGTTACCTGCCGGCGCTGGGCTCGGCCTTCATCTGGGCCAGCTATTCGCTGCTGACCAAACGCGTGCCGGCCTTTCCTACCGCGGCCATCGGCCTCTTCGGCCTGGTCTCGGGCGTGCTCTCACTGCTATGCCACTGGGCGCTGGAGCCTGCCGCCACGCTGTCGGCGCAAGACTGGCTATTGCTGGCAGTGCTGGGCGTGGGGCCCCTGGGCGCGGCGTTCTTTCTCTGGGACAAAGCATTGAAGCTGGGCGACGCGCAGCAGATCGGCATCCTCAGCTACCTCACACCGCTGGGCTCAACGGCCCTGCTGATGTTGGTAAGCGGCCGCGCGCTGAGCTGGAGCATCGCCCTGGCCGCGGTGATGATCATCGGCGCCGCGCTGCTGGGAACGAGGGCCAAACAAGGCTGCAGCCCTTTAAGGACGGGCGCGAGCAGCTCCTGATTCAATAGCAGGCCACCGCACGCACACGGCCAGCCCCGGCTCTGCATTGCGCACCTGCAGTTCGGCGCCATGCGCCTCGGCCACCAGCCGGCACAGATACATGCCCAAGCCCACGCCGCCCGTTGCGCGCTGGCGTGCGCCGTCGGTGCGGTAAAAGGGCTCGGTCAAATGTGCCAGCTGCGCGGCGTCCACGCCCGGCCCAAAGTCGCGCACCTCCAGCATCACGCCGCCGCCCGCCGACTGCAGCGACACCTGCGGCGGCCTGGCAGCGCCGCTGCTGTAACGCAGCGCGTTGTCCAGCAGGTTGCGCACCAGCACACGCATGCGCATGCGGTCCAGCGCCAGCGGCGCCAGGCCAGTCGCCAGGTCCAGTACCACTTCCGACGCACCCGGCACCTCGGCGGCGGTCTCACGCACCAGCGCTGCCAGATCCACCGGCTCGCGCTGCAGCGCGGCGTGCGGGCTGGCCAGGCGCTCGCTTTCGAGCAAGTCGCTGATCAGGTCGCGCATCTCGCCCAGGTCGCGCAGCAGCGCCTCGCGTTCGCGTTCGCCGGCACCGTTGCCTTGCGGCGTGGTGGGCAGCAACTCGGCGTTGAGCCGGGCGCGTGTCAGCGGGGAGCGCAGCTCATGGCTCAGCGCCAGCAGCAAGGCGCGTTTGGCGTTGAGCATGCCTTCGATGTCGTGCGCCATGGTGTTGATGCGCCCGGCCAGGTCACCGAGTTCGTCGCGGCGGCGCAGGGGAATCGGCGTCGCGAACTCGCCGCGGCCAAAGCGCTCGGCCCCTTCGCGGATGTCGTCCAGCGGGCGCAGCAGGCGCCGCACATAGGCGTATGCCCCTATGAGCAAGCCCAGCAGCAGCGCCAGGGTGATCCAGCCAAACACTCCGTGCGGCGCCGCCTGCCAGGGCGCAGTGCCCGGACCAAAAATCACGCGGTGGCCGTCGGCTGTGGTGCGGCTCAGCCAGTCTTTGGCGCGGGCGTCGAACACCTTGCGGTCGGGCCTGTCGGGATGCGACTGCCAGTTAACCTGCGGCCCTTCAATGCGGATGGAAATCGGTAGCCGTGCGGCCAGCGCCTGGGCGCGGCCCACATCGGGCGGCGAACCAAGGTCGGCCACCAGCCGGTCCATGTAGTCGCTGATCAGCGGTTTGGCCGCGTCACGCCAGCCCGTTGAAAACGCCCGCTGCATGCCGCTCATGAACACCGCGCCCATGGCCAGCGCCAGTAGCAGGAACACGGTGATCAGCCGCAGCCGCAGCGAATGCTTCCAGCGGTGGCGCCAGCGCTCGGGGCGCGAGCGTTCGCGGGCCCGCCTGTCGCGGCGCGTTTTCCAGCGCCTCACGGCACACCCGCCTTGCCGGCCGCGAGCGCGTAGCCCGCGTTGCGCAAGGTCTTGATGCAGTCCAGCGGCTCCAGCTTTTTGCGCAGCCGGCTCACCACGATGTCGACGGCGCGCGTATACAGCTCGGCCTCATGGCCGCGCAGGCGGTTGAGGATGTCGTCGCGGTTAAAGACCTTGCCGGGCTCGGCCGCCAGCAGGGCCAACAATTCAAACTCGGTGCCGGTCAGCTCGACCTTTTCGCCCAGCCGCAGCACCTCGCGCGTTTCCACGTCGACCACCAGCCCCTGGAACACATGGCGCTGGGTGGCCGCAACCGGTGCGCTGCGCTGGCGCCGCAAAATGGTCTGCAGGCGCGCCACCAGCTCGCGCGGCTCAAAAGGCTTGGGCAGGTAGTCGTCGGCGCCGAGCTCCAGCCCGACCACGCGGTCCATCACGTCGCCGCGGGCGGTCAGCATCACGATGGGGATGTCGCTTTCCTTGCGGATCTCGCGGCACAGCGCAAAGCCGTCCATCTCCGGCAGCATGACGTCCAGGATGGCCGCGTCGTAAGTACCGGCGCGCAGCTTGGCCAGGCCTTCGCCAGGGCGCAGGGCGCTCTCCAGCACAAAATCAAAACGGGCAAAGTAGGCGGCCAGCGGCGCAGCCAGGTGTTCGTCGTCATCGATCAACAGGATATGGGGCATAGGATTGGCTACAGTCGCTTCGGAGAACCCGCATCGGCCTGGAGTTGCTCCTGAAAAAACATCAATGCGTCGCGGTTCACATTGTCATGCACAGCGGCTCGATTGACGCCTTGCGGATCCGTACACAGAGCGGGCGCGACGCCGCGCATCTCCGCCGTGCACGGCGCGAGAAACACGAAGTGGTCTGCCATGGGGATCTCGGTGTATCGGGCCAATGAGGGGAGCAGTTCCTTTACCTTGATCGCGTTCTCCTTGACCGGCAGCACGGAATCGGCGCCGGCCGCGTACAGATTCACCGGCTTCGAGACCTGCGACAGGCTTTCGCGGTCAAAGAAGGCTCCCGGCGGGCTCATGACGAACGCGGCGCGGATGCGGTCGTCGGTCTTCGCGATCAGCGGGGGAGACGACAGGGAAACCTTTGCGCCACCGGCGCATAGAACACTTGTCGGCAAGGCTTTGCAATAGGCACCCAGCAGCTCGAACTTCGGTTTGGCGCCCATCAGCAAGAGGGCCGAATAACCGCCCGCTGAAAAACCCGCGACGCCCACCCGCCGGGAATCGATCAGGCCCGCAGAGGCCGGAGCCTGCAACAGGAAATCCAGCAGTGCGGACAGTTGCAGCGCTCTTCCCATCAGCACCCGGTCGGTGCCGACCCCGCTGCTGTCGCGAAAATTGTCGCCCGGATGCTCGATGGCGGCCACCACGTAGCCATGGCGCGCGAGGAATGTCGCGGTATCGTGGTGACTGAACCGGCCGGCACCATTGCCGTGCGAGAGCAGCACCAGAGGATGGCGCACACCCCTAGGCGCCGCATCCTTCACGGCAGACACAACGACAGCCCCCATGCTGGTGGTTTCAGACGTGGGCGCTGCCGGATAGAACACTGCCGCCTGCATCGGTTGCTGCGTGACAGGGTCGGGAAGCTGAATCAGACGAAAGCCGGCTCCGCCAGGAGGTTCAGTGGCGCCCACCACGCCGGTGATTGACGCCAAAGCAACGAACAGGCTGCAAGCCAGCGATTTCAACATCGGGTTCCCTGGAAG
>NZ_JBFUBD010000013.1:0-45465 GCF_056405935.1 Polaromonas sp. P1_E3 | reverse complement strand
GCTTTGGCAAACCTTTAAGGCGCCACAAATGCCGTTCAACTACAGAAAATGGCTCGTCCTGGTCGCGTTCAAGTTCGCCGTCACGCCRGTCCTGGCCATGGACTTCAATCTCATTGGGGAAACGCTGATCATGTCCGGACCGGTTGTTGGCGGTGACGTTGCCCAGCTCAAGGACCAGCTTGCCACGAATCAAGTGAAACTCGTTTTGCTGCACAACAGCCCCGGGGGCGATCTCTGGAATGGGCAAGAACTTGCAAGGCGCATTCGGGAAGCCGGTCTCGACACTGCCGTCTCAGGCAAATGTGAGTCGGCATGCGGACTTGTTTTTCTGGGGGGAGTGCAACGCTACTACAGCGACGGGGTTGCGCTGGAGAAAACGATGATTGGTCTGCACGGGGCGCATAACAAGGAAACCAAACAAGCGATGCCGCAACTTGGAGCCCGGATGGCTTACCTCATCAGGGAAATGACTGAGAAAAAATTTCCGGATGATCTTCTGGATCGAACTGTTTATCCGAAGAATCCTTCGGACTTTACTTACATTTTTCACCCCACGCGCTTCAAGGCCGCTAGCAAGCCTCTTGGTGTCATGGAGTGCAACAGGCAAGCGGATGCGACTTTCAAATGCACGATGGTCGACGGCCTGGACGCGATATCTGTGGGGGTGACAACAAGCCCGGAAGTTCTTCGCCTCAGCGAGGAAGTGAAGGCCATGGTAGCAAAACCGTGAGGCGTCGCGCGTGAAAGTGCCTCACACGCTTATTTATCTACCGCCGCTGATCAGCACGCTATATGCCTCACGCGTCTCCGGCGACACCGAATCCACCAGCTGCGCGTGCGGCGTTTTGTGCCGTACCAGCACGCGGGCTGAGGCGATGGCTTTTGATTTGCAGAACCAATGGCAGGTGTGCTGCATCAGGAACAGTTCGGCTGACATCGTGAAGGCCTTGGCCTTGGGGCTGAGCCCGGCGGCATTCTGGGCCGTGCGGATGATGCCGGCCGCGTGAATTGCCAGCGCCTTGCGCATGTCAAAGCTCATGGCTGGAAGGATCTGGGTGGCAAAGGGCAGGCCAATCGGCAGACGGCTGACGCGCGCTTCGGGTTCAGGCACCTTGGCAAACTCCGCTGCAAATTTGCCGAACTGCACGGCCAGTTGTGTTTCGGTGTTGGCCAGTTGTTGCCAGACCTGCTCGCGCCGCTCCGGTTCTTTTTCGCCGAGTGCCCGCAGGTAGCCGTCGGCAAGTGTTTCCATGAGTTTTTCGATCTGGTAGTGGCCCAGATGGCTGCCCAGCAGTGCGATGCGTTTGCGCTCCTCCCTGGCTTTCAGGAAGTAGGTGCCGATGGCGACAAAAGTCACCAGAAGAAAAAAGTCCATGTATGTTCCGGTTGCGTCAGGAAGGAAACGGGGCGGGTAGGGGCCCGGCACCATTGCTTGAGTGTAGTCAGGCAATCCTTCCCCGCGCTTACCGCTGCGGAACACCCTTACATTGATTTCCCCGATTGCTGAACGGTGACGCCGGGGCAACGATTTTGAGCGTCTGCTTACAAAGATGCCTGCCAGTGCCTTGCCTCCAAGCCGGAAAAGAACGGCGGGCTGAAGTGGTGAAGGCGAGGGGTGGAGGCGGTGAATCATGCGGAGGGTCGTGTGCTCTTGCCGGCGCTTTTGGGCGGCCTGGCGGCGCGCAGCTTGCCGCCCTGGCTTCCCGCTGCGGCTTGCCTCAAGCCGGCCAGTGCGGGTTCCAGTACTTTCATGTCGGCATTGGCCGCATAGACAGCGTAGGCGGGGTACAAAAATTCCGGCTTGCCGGGTACCCGATAGAGACGGCCTTCCTTGATGTGGTTGCGCACCACGTTTTGCCGAAAGTAGCCGGCACCGCCCACGGCGAGCAGGTATTCCAGCCCCAGCGGCCCCAGGCTGGATGAAACTCCGACGCTGGAAAGTTCCGGGAACGCCAGGCTGTGCTGCGCGGAGAATTCGCGTCCCCAGTCCACATACACGTACTCGGTCGGTTGGGGCGTTTCAAGGCTTGGCGAAGTGGTGACCAGCACCAGCTTCTCTTCAATCAGCAGTTCGATCCTGAGGCCGGGGCGTTGCCGGGGCGCATAGGCAATGACGATGTCCAGCGTGCCGTGGGCCACGCGCTCCAGCAGGTCATCAGCGACACCCACTTCAGTCCTCAGTGCCAGGTCGGGCGCGTTTTTACGCATCCAGAACAACCAGTCGAGCATCAGAGGCTGCCAGAGGCTGATTTCACAGCCAACCGTCACCAGCGCGCGGCGCCCGGGCGGTACCGCCATCTGGTGCCTGGCCCGCTCCCATACCTGTACCAGCGTCATGGCATGCCGCACAAACTGCTCCCCCGCGGGAGTGAGCGATRCACCGGCCTTGTTCCTGACAAACAGCGTGCGCCCGAGCAGGTCCTCCAGTGTTTTCACGCGGGCGCTTACCGCCGTCTGGGTGACGTGCAACCTTTCGGCGGCCTGGACAAAGCTATGGCAGGAGACGATCTCGAGAAAGGTGCGGGCGAGGTTGATATCCATGACTTGTCTCCCATTTTTATGATCTGGAGGCATTGCTCTAAAAGCAATTTTTCTGCACTCAAACGCAATATAAGTCGTTTTACTTTTATACTCGTAAACCCTATATTCTCGTCATGACCGCTGTTTTGGCAATCGTTGCCTCTCATGTCACCTCGAAAGGAACTTCCATGACACGCACTGCTTTTTTTAACCAGCCCGCACCTGCCAATGGTTCGATGGGTGGCCGTTCGGCAGCAGTTTCTTCTTCTGCTGCTTCTTCGTCTTTCCTGCGTAAAGTGCTGAACGTTATGCAATTCCTGTTGCCTGGCACGGCGTCCGGTGTTGAGACGCCCAGTCAGCCCTACCCATGGCTGACGGCAACTATGCGCCGCAACATGAGCCCGCGTGCCCAGCGCCTGATCCGCGCCGACTATTGATGTTCCCGGGGGGGGGGCGTCGCGCCGCAGCTGCGGCCGACGTCAGGCTCGCGCTACATCTTCAGGCGCTGCGCATACCCCGTCATCTCCAGGTACCCCATGCCCACGCGCTTGCCGTTACTGTCGATCAGCTCGCTCAAGCCTTCCCAGTAAATTGCGCCGGTCGACTGGCGGCTGTCCAGCTCCTGGTTGTCAATGATGGCGCGTACGGTATAAAAATCGGCCGGTGTTCGCACGATCCACTCCACCGGATAGGTCGCTTGCGTGAGAGGGCTTTTCCAGTAGCGTACGGGTTTAAAAATCACCTCGCCGCGGCTGAAGGTGTAAAGCCCTCCCTTCATTGAGCGGAACGAGCCGCCATCCCACAACGTGCTGCCGTCTTTGCCTCGCAGCCTGAAAGCGGTGAGGGCGCTGCCGTCCAGCAGGTTCATGCCAATCCAGTCCCAGCCCATGGCGTCGGGGTGCAATATCTCTTCGCTCCACTCGTGGTCCAGCCAGGCTGTCCCGGTAACGGCAAAGCTTTTGCCTTTGACTTGCAGGCTGCCGCGCGTGGCGAGCTGCGGCTGGCTGTAGTAGTAGCTCGCCTGCTTGTCGTCAGGCCCTTTGCGCGACAGGCCCTTGTTGCCCTGCAGCAGCACACCTTGCGATTCTTCAAACTGCAGCTTGAGTGCAAAGTCACTGGCCGGCAGTTCTGCGGTGTACCTGGTGCCTTCAGCTTTCAGGGACCAGTCGCGCAGCTTGACGGCCATGTCCTGCTCGCTGGCCATCGCAATACCAAAACCTTCCCGCGCAATGCGCTGGTCGTGCCAGAGCTTGTTGCCCTGCACATCGGTGATGGCGGCATGCGCAAACACCAGCTGTTTAGCTGCGAAATTTGACGACATGCCCTGCGTATCGTCCACGCGTGAGCGGAAAAAGGTCAGCTGGAACCCGAACAGGCGCTGGCCCTCTGCGCTGGCCGTGGCCTGGCCCGTGATGTACCACCATTCGGTGCGGAAGCCGGGGTGCGCCCCGCGGTCACGCGGAAACACCAGTGTTTTGGCGGGCAGGGCGTGCGCTTTTCCCAGATTTGCCAAGCCTGCCAGGCCGGCCACGCCTCCCAGCAACAGCTGGCGTCTTGGCACACCGGGCAAAGAGAGCGGGCGCATGCGGGGCTCCAGACTTTTCAGGCCTGCGCGGGCCGCATCAGCCGGTTGATCTGCTCGTTCGCCACCGTGCAGTCGCCCATTTTTTCGGTGACCCAGCTGGCGCTGTAATACGTGGGCAGGTAGCGCTCGCCGGAGTCGCACAGCAGCGACAGGATAGAGCCCTCCTCGCCGCGCGCCAGCATCTCGTGCGCCAGCGTAAGCATGCCCACCAGGTTGGTGCCGGTTGAAGGCCCGACCCTGCGGCCCAGCAGCTGCGACAAGGCCTGCATGGCGGCCAGCGAGTCCACGTCGGCCACTTCCACCATGCGGTCTATCACCGTGCGGATAAAGCTGGCCTCTACGCGCGGCCGGCCGATGCCTTCAATGCGCGAGCCCGCGCCCGCGAGGCCGGCGTCGCCGGTGCGATGGTAAGCGCTGAAAACCGAACCTGCCGGATCAGCCACGCACAGCTGGCTGCCGTGACGCTGGTAGCGCACATAACGGCCGATGGTGGCGCTGGTGCCGCCAGTGCCGGCCCCCACCACAATCCAGCGCGGCACCGGGTGCCGCTCGCGGGCCATCTGGCTGAACATGCTTTCGGCGATGTTGTTGTTGCCGCGCCAGTCGGTGGCACGCTCGGCATAGGTGAACTGGTCCATGTAGTGGCCGCCGGTTTCAAGCGCCACCTTGCGTGCCTCGTCGTACACCTGCACGGCGCTTTCCACCCAGTGGCAGCGCCCGCCATAAAACTCAATCTGCGCCACTTTCTCGGGCGAGGTGCTGCGCGGCATCACGGCGACAAAGGGCAGGCCCAGCAGCCGCGCGAAGTAGGCTTCGCTGACCGCGGTGGAGCCACTGGACGCTTCAACGACAGTGGAGTTCTCGTGGATCAGCCCGTTGCACAGTGCATACAAAAACAGCGAACGTGCCAACCGGTGCTTGAGGCTGCCGGTGGGGTGGGTGGATTCATCCTTGAGGTAAAAATCAATGCCGCGCGCAGCGAACTCCGGCAGCGGCAGCGGAATCAGGTGCGTGTCGGCGCTGCGCAGGTAGTCGGCCTCAATTCGGGCGATGGCGGCGCTGAGCCAGGAACTGCTGGAGGTCTGGAGGGAAGTCATCGCCTGATTCTCGCAGCAAGACCTGTGGACGTAAAACGTCTACCGACGTGCCGGCTGGCGCAGGGGCTTCAGCGCCATTCCCGGTGGCGGGTCCCAAGGTTATTCATCAGGCCGGGGATTTCACTGCGGCCAATGCCGAGGTCATTGAGCTGGTGGTCGTTCATCAGGCGCAGCTCATTCAGGTTCCGTCGCCTCTGCGTGTTTTTGCGCAGGGTGTCCAGAAGCTTTTGGCCCAGCTCTCTGGCTGGGCAGCTGGGCAGGGCTCCCGGAAAAATTCTCATCGTCTTCGTCAGCATTTGGCGCACTCCTGGTAGGAAGTGCCCAATGGTGCTGAAAATCATGATATTGTGGAAGTTGAATTTTCTGATCGGAATTATCAGAATTACTGATACTCAAGCAATAAACAACTTGCCATGCGCGAACTGAACCTGGATCAACTGAGAACGCTGGTCGCCATCACCGACCTGGGCACGTTCTCTGCCGCGGCGCAGGGACTGCATCTGGCGCAGCCCACCGTGAGCCTGCATGTGAGCGAGCTTGAGAGCCGGCTCGGTACGCCGCTGGTGGTGCGCGGCGGCCGGCGCGTTGAGCCCACACCGGCGGGCGCCGTGCTGGTCGAGCGCGCCCGCCGCCTGCTGCGCGACGCTGACGACGCCATCGATGCGGTGAAGCGCCATGTCGAAGGCCGCACCGGCCGCGTGCGCCTGGGCACCACCACGGGCGTGCTGGTGTACTTTTTGCCGCAGGTTCTCAAGGCCATGGAAGAAGCCCACCCCGACATCGATGTCGAGGTCAGCATCCTGGGTTCCGCCGATACGATGGAGCGGCTGCTGCAGGGCACGCTCGACGTCGGCGTGGTCGCTACACCCCCGCCCGCGCAACGCGGCATGGTGATTACCCACTGGCGCAGCGACCCGATGATGGCGTTTGTGCCCAAGCGCTGGAAGGCGCCCAGACACGCCACGCCGGCATGGCTGGCCACGCGCCCGCTGATCTTCAACGAGACACCGACCCACATGTACCGCATGACCATGGCCTGGTTTGCCGATGCAGGCTTCACGCCGCGCGCACGCATTGAGCTCAACTACTCCGAGGCCATCAAAAGCCTGGTGGCCGCGGGTTATGGCGCCGCGGTATTGCCCAGGGAACAATCACTGGAGGAATCCAACGTGCGGCACGACGTGCAGCTGGTGCCGCTAAAGCCCGCGCTGACACGCCATACGGCCATGGTTCACCGGCCCCTTGACGCGCTCGACGGCGCCACCCGCAACCTGCTCAAGACACTGGCGAAGTTTCGCCAGGCCTGAAGCCGGGACGGACCTCTTTGTTCATGTCTGCAAGTGTGCTGGATGGTTGCGGCAGGCCAGGTCGCGCAGCTGTGTGCGCTGTACCTCCGGGATGGACGTCAGGCCAAGCAGACCCAGGTCCCGCTGGACTTCGTCGGCAAGGATGCGGATCGCATGCCGCACACCTTCTTCGCCGGCCACGGCGGCAGCATAGTTGAACGGGCGCCCCACGAAGACGAACTTGGCACCGAGGGCGAGCGCCTTCAGGACGTCCGTCCCACGCCGGATGCCGCTGTCCATCATGACCGGGAAATCGGCGCCCACCGCCCGGACGATCTCGGGCAGCACGCGCAGCGGCGACACCGTGCCATCGAGCTGCCGGCCGCCGTGGTTCGACACGATGAGGCCGTCCGCGCCCATGTCCCGCACTTTGCGGGCATCCTCGTGGTTCATGATGCCCTTGACCACCAGGGTGTGCTTCCATTGGCGGCGGATGAGGGCCAGATGCTCCCAGTCCAGGTGGTCCTTGGCGCCGAAGTCGCGCGCCACCCGTGACGACAGGATCGGCGCGCCACGGCTCGCGTACGAGTTCTCGAAGTGCGGCATTCCGTGCACCGCCAACGTCCGCAGCAAGGTATTGATTGCCCAGCGCGGGTGGGTGAGCCCCTCCCAGGCCAGGCGCATGCCCGGTCGCAGCGGGGTTGAAAAGCCTGCGCGGACATTGTTCTCACGGTTGGCAAGCACGGCGGTGTCCACGGTCAGCACGAGCGTCTTGACGCCCGCAAGACCGACGCGGTCGATCAAGGCCTCGATCCTGGCTGTCTCGCCTGGCAGATAGGCCTGGAACCAGGTCTCTGGGGCCGCGGCGATCACCTCTTCGAGCGGGATAAGCGAGGAGCCGCTCATGATCATCGGCACGCCCTCGGCCGCCGCTGCGCGGGCCAGTACCAGGTCGCCGCGGTACGCGCTCAGCGCACTGATGCCCATCGGGGCGATGCCAAAGGGCGACGCGTAGCGCCGCCCGAGAAGGTCGACCGCCTGGCTGCGACCCGACACGTTGCGCAGCACCTGCGTGACAAAGCCGAACTCGGAGAATGCGGCGCGATTGTCGTGCAGCGAGGCCGAGTCTTCCGCTCCACCGGAGATGTAGGCAAAGAGCGGCCGCGGCAAGTGACGGCGAGCGCCCCGCTCGAAATCCTGCAGCGACAGGTAATTCCGCAAGCCGGCTGGCACGGCGGGGCGGGCACTTGGGGACGGGCGCGTGCCCACCGGGTTTGCCACGGAGGAAGTGAGTTGCAGCATGCGTCGCTCAGTTGATGTGGATGTTTGCTTCGCGGATGACCTTGTCCCACATCGCAGTCTCCTTGCGGATCATGTCAGTGAGCTCGGCGGTGTCCGCCAGTTCGATGTCGACGCCCTGCTCCTCGAAGCGCCTGGCCATCCCTGGGTCCACGGACGCCTGCTTCATTGCCGCGTAGAGCCGTGTGACGACCGGCGCGGGCGTACTGACGGGCGCGAAGATCGCATTCCAGCTCTTGTAGCCGAAGCCCCGCACAGTGTTGGCGATCAGAGGAATCCCCTTGAGAGGCGCTGCGGCGCTTGGGGCCGTCAAGCCGATGACGTGGATGGCGCCGCTCTGGGCCATGCCCGTGAACGATGGCATGGTGCCGAACATGGCCTGAATCTGGCCCGCAGCAAGATCGGTTGTGGCTGGCGAAGCCCCGCGGTATGGCACATGCTTGATGTCGATCTGCGCGGCGCGCGCAAAGAGCTCCGTGCCCAGGTGCGCCAGGCCCCCCACACCTGCGGACCCGAAGTTCAGCTGGCCCGGATGGGCCTTGGCGTAAGCGACCAGCTCCGCGACGGTCCTGAACGGCATCTTCCCCGTCACCACAAGCACGTGCGGCGCCGTGGCGATCATGCCAACCGGCGTCACCTGCGTGAGGATATCTACCCGGGGCTTCAGCAGCAGGGGCTGGGCCGTGATGTTGCCGGAGGCGGCGAACAGCAGCGTGGTGCCATCGGCCCTGGCGCCGGTCACCTTGTTCATGGCCGGCACGCCGGCGCCGCCGCCCGCGTTCTCGATGACAAAAATCTGCGCCAGGACCGCACCCATGGCCTTGGCCAGATCGCGGCCGAGGACGTCCGTGGCGCCTCCGGCGGCGAATGGAATCACGATTCGGGTTGGTGCTGGGGATGCGCCCTGGGCTCGGGCGCCGAACGCGGAGATCGCCGCCGCCGAAGCAAGAAAGGTACGGCGGGTGGTCTGCATATGTGTCATGGAACGTGTCTCCTGTAATTAGGCCCGCATGATCGGAAGAATGGCCCTGCCCGGCAATGCGTTACGCCTGACGTAACGATGCGGTGGCCTGGAATATGATCGCGCCATGCCGCAGGAGTCCAGGACAGCGCCGCCGTTTGCCACACCCAAGCGACTGCTCACGGATGAGCCGCCGGGGGATTTGCCACGCCCGGCCGACGAGAACGTCACGGCCGTCATGCGTGCCTTGTCCATCCTCACGGCCTTCGAAGGCGGCGAGCTCTACCTGTCGCTCGCGGAGCTGGCCCGCCGAACCGGCATGCACAAACCAACGGTGTTGAGGCTTGCGCGCACGCTCGCCGCAGCCCGATTCCTTGTCAGGCGCGAAGACGGGGCGTGGCGGCTTGGCCCCGCGGTCGGCTGGATGGGCTCCCGCTATCAGGCGCAGTTCGACCTCGACTCCGCCATAGAGCCGATCCTGCGCCAGCTCAGTGCCGCCACGGGAGAAAGCGCGTCGCTCTTCGTTTTCGAAGGCAACCTGCGCAGCTGCCTGATGCGTTGTGAGGGGGCGGCCGGTGTGCAGAGCCAGATTCGCTCCGGCGAAGTTTTTCCCCTGGACCGCGGATCCGCCGGCCGGGTGATCCTGGCTGCCCTGGGCGAGCCGGGTGATCTCAATGAGCGCATCCGCCGACGCGGTTTTCACATCA
Organism: Polaromonas sp. P1_E3; assembly: GCF_056405935.1. Taxonomy (NCBI): domain Bacteria; kingdom Pseudomonadati; phylum Pseudomonadota; class Betaproteobacteria; order Burkholderiales; family Comamonadaceae; genus Polaromonas; species Polaromonas sp. P1_E3. The sequence continues at coordinate 36,010 of NZ_JBFUBD010000013.1, read as the reverse complement.
CCCGCGGCGAGCGGAACTCGAAGATCGCCAGCGTCTCCGCCGCCGTGCGAGGACGGCACGGTGCCGTGCTGGGCTCTGTCAGCACGGCGGGGCCAATAGAACGACTGACGGCTGCGGTACTCGCGCGTTACGCGCCCGCCACGGTGATTGCTGCAAAGCAGCTCGGAGAGGCACTCGGCGCGATGCCGTCCACGGCACTGCGGGCAACCTGGCACCCGTGATCAGATTTGCCCGATTTTCGAGAGTCGGCAAAAAAGTCAGTTCAGAGATGTCGATTTGGGCCCATCCCGAACGTCGTCTGGTTGATGAACTACAAATTGTGTAGCCGACATCAACAAGCCACTCACTGAAGAGTTCAACGAAACATCCAGCAAAGGAGAAAAAACACCATGGCCCTTCCGACGACCCCTACCATTACCGCCTTTGAACGCTCGCCCGATCGCGGCAGGGGACTGGCGCGTGACATGCGTATTCGCTGGGCACTTGAAGAAGTGGGCCAGCCTTACGACGTCCGCCTGGTTTCGTTCGCGGCAATGAAGGAACCAGCGCATCGGGCGCTTCATCCTTTCGGGCAGATTCCAACCTATGAAGAAGGCGATCTCGCGCTGTTCGAGTCAGGGGCGATCGTGTTCCATATTGCAGAGCGCCATCAAGGCCTGCTGCCAGCCGATGGGAATGCACGGGCCCGCGCCGTCGCCTGGATGTTTGCCGCGCTCAACACGGTGGAGCCACCCATCATTGAGCGCGCAATGGCCGTACTCTTCGAGCGTGACAAGCCCTGGTATGCAGACCGCCTGCCCGCCCTCGAGGACAGCGTCCATGCGCGGCTGGGCGACCTTTCCAGCCGGCTGGGCAATGCCGACTGGCTTGACGGTGCATTCAGTGCCGGTGACCTGTTGATGGTGACGGTGCTGCGCAGGGCGGCGGTATCAGGGCTGCTGGAGAAATACCCGACCCTTTCAGCCTATGTTGCCCGCGCTGAAGCGCGGCCAGCATATCAGCGTGCTTTTGATGCGCAGTTGGCGGTTTTCAGTGGCAAGTCTTCGGCTGGGTGACCAGAAGAATCAGGTGACCGTTTTAGTCGTCACCCACCAAATTGGCCTTTTGCGTAGGCCCAGGCCTGGGCGTATTGCAGTCCGGCTTGTTCATCAGTCGGCTTAAACAGAGACGAGTCGAGCATTCGCTGCGTTCGACCGTCGAGGGCATCGACAAGAAACCCCGAAACCTGATGATTGGCTTCGTTCAGTTGCCGGGCCCCTTCGAGATTGTCGTCGTAAAAAAGCACCCTTTGTCCAACCGTCAGCCCATGCATAAGCTTCGCCAGGAATCGAGTTCGATCGATATCGGAGCGGGCCGCAAGCCAATGTGTGTCTTCGCTATTTGCTGAGTTCATATGATGGAGTAGTGCAATGTCAGCTTCTGTCCAAAAGCAGCCAATCGCTTTATAGCATCGGGCTAACCTCACGCCCCACGATACGGCGCGAGAGTTCGGAGCCACGGGCCAGGAAGAAGCGGTGCAACTCTGCGGCATAGCCGCTGCCCACCGCCTGCTGGACTGAGGGGCGCGCAGCGAGAGCGGCGCGCCAGGCCTGCACTTTCGGCAAATGCTCGAAGAACCCCGTCTCGCCCACATCGTCCAGCACATCGAAGTAGCGGAACACGGGGCCGAACACGGTATCCACCATGCTGAAAGATGTACCTGCGAAATAGGGGCCCTGGTCCGGTAGCACCGCCTCAAGCTGGCCAAACCGGCGCCGGATGTCTTCACGTTGCCGTGCCAGCAACGCCGCATCGCCAGCGTTGTAGAACGCACCGATGGCATTGAGCAGGGCAGAGCCGAACTCCATCCATGCGCGGTGCTGTGCGCGCTTGAGGGCGTCCGCCGGATGCAGGCGCGGCAGCAGGGTGTCGTCCAGGTATTCGCAGATCACGGCCGATTCAAAAACCGGATCGTCGTCTACCAGCAGCACAGGCGTCTTGCCCAGCGGTGAGATCGCCTTGAACCAGTCGGGCTTGTTCGCGAGGTCGACGTTGATGCGTTCGAAGGCGACGCCTTTTTCGGCCAGCACGATGGCTGCGCGCTGCACGTAGGGGCACAGTGTGTGGCTGATGAGGGTGAGTTTCATGGTGATGTCTTTCAACACAGATCAGCGCAGCACCAGCAGGCGGCTGCGGCGTGCAGCCCAAGCGCCGTCACCCAGCAACCATTGAGCGAGCGAGGCCACCAGCAGAAAGAGCGGGTATTCCCAGCCGCCCTTGGGGCTGGTAAACACCCAGCCGTTGGGCCAGTGCACCCAGACGACCACCAGCAGCACCGGCGCGAGCAGCAGTGATGCCTGGCGCCCATAAAAGCCCAGCAGCAGTGCCGCACCGCCGGCCAGTTCGACCGCCACGACGACGTAAGCCATGAAGCCAGGCAAGCCGACCGATTCAAAAAACTGCGCCGTGCCGGGCAGGGTGAAGACGAAGATTTTGAGCAGCGCGTGGGTGACCCACATGGTGCCAAGGGCCAGGCGCAGCAGGGTGGCGCCGTGGCTGGCGCTGGAGTTTTCAGGGGTTTCGATGGTCATGATGTAAAGCCCGGCAAAGGGCGAAGCGTTGAAGGAGCCGCCACTTTACGATTGCAAAAATACAATGTAAATTGGCAATTATGAAAACATCTATTGCAAAAACGCAATATGCGCTGACGGCCTCTGACCTGGAAATCTTGCTGGCCATGGTGCGGGGCATGACGCTCGCCGAGGCTGCGCGGCGGCTGGGCGCGGATGCGTCCACAGTGTTCCGCTCGGTGCAGCGTATCGAGAAAAACCTGGGCCAGCGCCTGTTCGAAAGGTCGCGCCTGGGCTACCTGCCGACAGAGCCCATGCTGGGCCTGGTGCCGCATGCGGAGCGCGTGGAGGCCGAGCTAGAAGCCGTGCGTGCCAGCATGCAGCGGCCGCATGAAGGGGTTTCAGGCTTGGTGCGGCTGACCACAACCGACGCGGTATTGCGCGGGCTGGTGTTGCCTTCGCTCAAGCCGCTGCTGGCGCAGCATCCGCTGCTGCAACTGGACATGCGCACCGGCAATGAACTCGTGAGCCTGAGCCGGCGCGATGCCGACCTGGCGCTGCGTGCAACGCGCAAGCCACCCGACCACCTGGTGGGCCGAAAGCTGGGCACCGTGCGCTTTGTGCTGTGCGGATCGAAAGCGCAAGCAAGGGCGGTGTCGGCCAAGAAAATTCCCTTGCTTGACACGTTGGCGAAGCTGGACTGGATTGCGCCTGACGAATCGCTTCCCGAGCATCCCTCCGTGCTGTGGCGGCGCAAGCAGTTGCCCAAGGTGACGCCGAGGCACTATGCGGATGGCATTGTGGCGGTGATGGATGCGATCAAGGCGGGGTTGGGGGTGGGCATTGTGCCGCGCTTCATGCTGGCGGGAGAGCCCGGGCTGGTGCCGCTGGCGGACACCCTGGCCGACTGTGAGTCAGACCTGTGGTTGCTGGCGCACGCGGAGTCGCGCCACCTGCGGAGAATTTCCGTGGTGTATGACCACTTTGCAAACAGCATCAGGTTGGCCTGATGCGGCGGACATCGACGTCAAAACGCTGAAGTCCGGAAGACAACTTCCCCGCTGGGGACGTGCACGACACGCACCTCCTGCCTTGTGGGGTCGGCCACACTTTTCACGGCCACCGCCACAGCCAGCGAATAGTCGGCGAAAAGATGGTTTGAGCTCGACGGCAGCAGGCTGCCTTCGGCCGGGTCGATGTTTTCAATGCGGTAGTCGTGCGGCGGTGCTTTAGCAGATCTCATGATGCAAGCCCTCTCTGGTAAATGCCTCCATGGTAGGAGTTCATCCGGGCGCTGTGATGACAATCACGCGTCAAAAACGTGTCTTTGGGTAAGCAAACGAAAACGCCTTGGGCCGTCGCGGGAAGCATTGAAGAAAACTAAAAACCGGGCAACTGCCCGAGGCAACGTCAGGTGCCGGGGAGTTTCGCGGGCGTTCCTGAAAGTCCCGGCATCTGTCGCCCGGTCTGCAGCCAGCCTCGTATCAAGATGTACAACCCCATAAGCGGCGCGAACGCAGCGTCTGTTCAGCGGCGGGGTTGTAGTTTGGGTTTGGATTGCCCTGATGCGCGAACACTGCGGTACAGCTCTTCGGCAAAGGGGGCAAAGCCCAGGCAAAAGCTCGCCAGCAACAACACTGCCGTCTGGCGCACTGACAGAGGTTCTTCCTTGAGCGCCCAGGTCCAGTCGGGCGTGGCGTTACCGGCACCGAAGATCGCCGCAAACTGGGGCCAGTGGCCGGCCATCAATAACGCATACGCTGCCAGCGGAAATCCTTCCAGGTAGGCATGCACGCTCTGCTCGGCCGCGCTGACATGGCGGCGTCCGGTGGTGTAGTGCAGATCCCAGTGGCTTGTCAGTGCATGGCCCAACAGCAAGAGCAGCAACAGCAGCAGAACGGCTGAATTGATCTGCAGGAAAAGCGCCGCGAGCACACCCATGCCCACTTGCCCAATCATCAGCATGTGCAGGAGCGACTCCTTGGCGCCACTGGTGTGGGCGATGTCGCTGCGCCGGTGACAGGCCCAGTCAGCCAGCCCTGCGGCCAGCCAACCCGGCATCACGATGTACAGCAGGATGAAGCGGATGGGCTCCTGCATGGGCGCGGCGCGGAATGCGGCTGGGGTGGTGGTGGCCCTGGTGACTGTCCGGCGCCCTGTCAGTGCAAGCCGTGCCCGGGGTCGCGCTCGGAAAGCTCGAGGTTTTTCATCTCGACGGCCACCGACTTCAGCATGTCGAGTGCGGTCTCCGGTGTTTGCACAATGCCCAGCCAGCCGAACAGATGGTGGCGCAGGAACAGCAGGATCTTGCCGGTCAACGGATCGCAGGCCACCCAGTGCCGCGGGCTGTAGCTGGGCTCCAGCGCACTCAGCGGCGGGCAGTCAAGCGGATAGGGCGGGTCCATGTCGGCGCGCAGGCCGGCAAGGCTGGTGACGAGCTCTTCGAGGGCTTCAGCCTGCAGCGTCAGGGGTTGGTCAAGTGCCAGCGTCACGCTGCCGTCATCATTGCGGGTGACCTGCAGGCCTTGGGACGGCAAAGGTGGCGTGTGCCGGGCGAACTTGCCCGTCATGTTCGCGTGGGTGCCGGTCTGGGGGCTGGTGTTGGTGGTCATGGCGTCTCCGCTGGCATTGAAAGAGAAAGAAGGAAAAGGAGATGGCGTGGAACGCAAGGGCTGGCAAAACCTGGCTTGCTTGAAGGCCACCGCATGAGTAGCAGTGTGATCCTGGTGCTTGCGCGATGGCGTCGGAAACAGGCCTCCACACCTGTAGGACGGTGCACGGGCTCCGCGCTGCGGTGCTTCTGCACGGCAATGCAGAAGGGTGCCCGTTTACCAGTCTTCCTTCACCGCCAGCACGGCGTCCCTGCCTGCGGCCGCGCGGCCTGCCAGCCACGCGGTGACGGTTCCGGCCACGACCACGGCGGCGCACAGCAGGGCCAGGCGCAGCCAGGGCACCATGAGGTCCATGGTCCAGTGAAAGCTTTGCGGGTTGACCACATACACCAGCACCGTCGACACCGCGAGTCCCAGGGCAAGCCCGGCGAATGCGCCGATCACCGTCCAGGCTGCGCCTTCGCCGGCCACCACGGCCAGGATTTGCCGGCGTGTCAGCCCAAGGTGCGCCAGCAGGCCGAACTCCTTGCGGCGCGCCAGCACCTGGGCGCTGAAGCTGGCGGCCACGCCGAAGAGCCCGATGGCAATCGCCACGCCCTGCAGCCAGTACGTCACGGCAAAGCTGCGGTCAAAAATGCGCAGTGACGTGGCGCGCAGCTGGCTGACGGAGGCCAGCTCCAGCAGCGCGCCGGCGCCGGACTGCTGCCCGGCAAGCCCGCGTACGGCCTGCTGCACCTGGCTGTCGCTGGCGCCCTCCGTCAGCCAAAGCGCGAGGTCGTTGCTGCGCCGGTCACCGGTCAGGCGTTCGAAATCTGCCTGGGGCATGGCGATGGCGCCGAACTGGCGTGCGTAGTCGCGCCAGACGCCTGCCACATAGAACACCGGCGGGGTTGCCGCCATACCTGGCTGCGCGATGTTTGCTATCAAATCAGGAGCTGCTTGCGCGCGTCCTGATTGGGTCAGGGCCGCAAAAGCCTGTGAAAGTGGACGAAAGACCGTACCCGGACGGGCATCGTACAGATCCACCATCGGCTCACTCACGTAGATGCCGATGTGCCCGGGCGGCACAGGCAGCGCCTGGCCGACCAGTGGCAGCGTGGTGGCCGGGTTGTCCAGCGGCCGGGCGATCAGGGTCACGCTGGGCCTGGCGGTGTCCAGCTGCAGCTGTGTGGTGCGCAGGCTGCCCACCCGCGCCACGCCGGGCAGGCGGCCCAGCGCGGCCACAAACTCCGGCGAGAAATACGCCGTGTCGCTGGCGGAGGTTCCCAGCGCCGTGCGCACATACAGGTCGGCCGGCAGCACCACGTCCAGCCAGTGCGTCACCGACTCGCGAAAGCTGGTCACCATCACCGTGAGCGCCACGGCCAGGCTCAGTGACGCCACCACCCCGCTCACCGCCACCGCGGCGCTTTCGCGCACGCGGCGCGCGCGCTCCACGGCCAGCAGTGGCAGCAACCGGTGGGCTACCCGCGGGCTGAGCCGGTTGTAGATCAGCGAAACCAGCCACGGCAAGGCGGTGATGCCACCCACCAGCAGCAGGCCCACGGACACGTACGCTGCCAGCGGAATGCCAAATAACGGCGGAACCAGCGCCAGCAAAGCGCCAGCAGCTATCAAAATAATACTGAGCCAGTGGCCGCGTCCGCTGCCGGACGCAACGCCGAGGCCCTTGAGGGTTTGCGCGGGCGGCAGTTTCTGTGCCGTCCGCGCCGGCCACCAGCCGCCCACGCCGGCGGCGGCAATTCCGAGTGCGCCGTAAATGAGTGCCGCCCAACCGCTCCATTGCAAGGTGGGCGCCACGCCAGAAAAGTAGCCGCCGCCCAGGTCACCGCCCAGCAGCCGCAGCGCCAGCGTAGCCAGGCCGGTGCCGAGTGCAATGCCCAGCACGCTGCCAACCGCACCCAGCAGCAGCGACTCGGCCAGCACCAGCTGCAGGCGTTCCCGGCCGGTGAGGCCGAGCACGCCGAGCAATGCGAACTGCTGCGCACGTTTGGCCACGCTCAGCGAAAGTACCGAAAACACCAGGAAGGCCCCGGTGAACAGGGCCACCAATGCCAGCACCGTCAGGTTGACGCGATAGGCGCGCGACAGGTTGCTGACGCGTTCAGCCGCGTCGCCCGGCGCTGTGGCGGTGATGTTCGATGGCAGTTCCAGCGACTCGATCACACGGCGCGCGTCGGCACCGGCGCTGAGCCTGAGGTCGATGCGGGAGAGTTGGCCGGCTTTGCCGAAGAGATCCTGTGCAGCAGCGATGTCCATCACCGCCAGCGGCCCGCCGCCGGCGTTGACGCTGCCGGCCACAGAGACCCGGCGCAGTTCAAGGCCGCTTTGYAGGCGCAGCTCGGGAGCCTTGAGGGCTTGCTGCGCCGCGGGGTTCAGGAAAACCTGGCCGGGCGCAAACAGTGCGAAGCGTGCAGCATCGGATGACGGCACCGGCATCAGCGACGGTGCGATGGCGGCCACCGCCAGCGCATCGATGCCGATGATGCGCAGCGGCAGGCGGGCGCCTGCGGATGTGTCATCCAGCGCATAGGTGCTGATTTCAAGCACCGGGCTGGCCAGCGCGACTTGCGGGTGGTTGGCCACGCGCGCGTACACCGCCTCGTCAAAGCTGCCCTGCACGGCGCGCAGCTCCAGGTCGGGTTGGCCATTGACTGCGCGGACCGCCTGCGAAAACTCACTGAGGGCGGAGGCGTTGATAAGTTGCACCGAAAACGCCAGGGCCACGCCCAGCATCACGGCCACCACGGCGGCGGCGTTGCGCCAGGGGTGGTGTTGCAATTCCCGCCAGGAGAAGCTTGAGAGCAGGGCGCGCATGCGCTCATTGTGCCTTTCAGCGTTGCGGCGAAACCTGGTCGCAGCAATTGAACGAATCAGCCATCTGTATCGGTACAGAATCGGGTTTTCTGGCTCTGTCGGGAAAGCGCCTTGTCATCTAATCTATCGGTCTTCGGGACGACCCAGATATTTCTGATTTTCCCCACCGGAATGAAAGTTGATTCACCATGCAACTCCCTACCTACGACGACGTCACGGCCGCCGCCGCGCGGCTTGAAGGCCATGCGCACCGCACGCCCGTGCTGCGGTCCAGTACGGCCGATGCCCGCTGGGGCGCGAGCTTCTTTTTCAAATGCGAAAACTTCCAGCGCATGGGTGCCTTCAAGTTTCGCGGCGCCTTCAATGCGTTGTCGAAGTTCGACGCGGCGCAGCGCCGGGGCGGGGCTATCGCGTTTTCGTCAGGCAACCATGCACAGGCGATGGCGCTTTCGGCGCGGCTGCTTGGCATGCCCGTGGTCATCGTGATGCCCAAGGACGCACCCGCGGCCAAGTTGGCCGCCACGCGGGGCTATGGCGCGGAAGTGGTGCTGTACGACCGTTTCACCGAAGATCGCGAGGCGCTGACGAAACGGCTCGCCACTGAACGCGGCATGACCCTGATCCCTCCTTATGACCACCCCGACGTGATTGCCGGCCAGGGTACGGCAGCGAAAGAGCTGATCGAGGAAACCGGTCCGCTGGACCGCCTCTACATATGCCTGGGCGGCGGCGGGCTTACCAGCGGTTCGGCGCTTGCGGCGCGCGCGCTGTCGCCGCAGTGCAAGGTCTATGGTGTGGAGCCCGAAGCCGGCAACGACGGGCAGCAGTCGCTGCGCGCCGGCCGCATCGTGCACATTGAAACACCCAAAACCATTGCCGACGGTGCGCAAACCCAGCACCTGGGCGACTACACCTTTGCCATCATCCGGCGCGATGTGGACGACATCCTTACCGTGAGCGATGCGCAGCTGGTCGAGTCCATGCGCTTTTTTGCCGAGCGCATGAAGATGGTGGTGGAGCCGACAGGCTGCCTGGCCTTTGCCGGCGCCTGCGCCGCGCTGCATGCCAACCCGCCGTCGCCTGGCGAAAAAGTGGGCGTCATCATCAGTGGCGGAAATGTTGATTTGACGCGCTACGCAGAGTTGCTGACCCAGGCCTGAAGTCCTGACTACGAGGAGCGCAGCTTAGGGAAGAATCCCGTCAGCGCTCAGATGCAGCCGGCGGTCTGCGCGTGCTGCGGCGGCTTCGGAGTGGGTGACCAGCACCAGCGAGGCGCCGTGTTCGCGGGTCTGGGCGATCAACGCATCCATCACCTTTGCGGCTGTCGTGGGGTCCAGGTTGCCGGTGGGCTCATCGGCCAGCAGCAGGCTGGGCCGGTGCACCAGGGCACGGGCAATCGCCACGCGCTGCAGCTGGCCGCCGCTGAGCTGCTGGGGCAAACGCCCGCCCATGCCCGACAGCCCCACCGCATCCAGCAACGACTGCACGCGCGCGTCGTCCGGCTCACCGAGCAGCAGCAAGGGCAGGGCCACGTTTTGCGCAACATCCAGGTGCGGCAACACATGAAAGGCCTGGAACACAAAACCCACATGGCGGCGGCGCAGCAGGGCGCGCTCGTCATCGGTCATGGCGCCCAGGTCCTGGCCGTTCAGCAGCACCGTGCCTTCGTCCCAGGTGTCGAGCCCGGCCATGCAGTTGAGCAGCGTTGATTTGCCGACGCCCGACTCGCCGATGATGGCGACGAATTCGCCGGGCGCTACATCCAGCGTAACGTGGCTGAACACGGCAGTGGTGCCGTAGCGTTTGGCGAGGTTCCTGAGTTGAAGGCTCACGTCGTCTGCCCTGCAGAGGAGTCGACCAACGCAAGCACCTGCTGCAAAGCATCGGCCGCATCGCAGGCCACAACCTGGCGCTGCGGCATGGAGCGCAGCCAGGTGATCTGGCGCTTGGCCAGCTGGCGCGTGGCAAAAATGCCTTTGTCGCGCAGCTCGGCCAGCGGGTAGTTGCCATCCAGTGCTTCCCACGCCTGGCGGTAGCCGACGCAGCGCATCGAAGGCAGGTCGGGGTTGAGGTCGCCGCGTGCGCGCAAGGCTTTCACCTCATCCATAAAACCGCTGGCCAGCATGGCGTCGAAGCGCTGGGCAATGCGCTCGTGCAGCCAGCTCCGGTCTTGAGGTTCCAGGGAAATAAGGGCTGTAGGTGTTGATGGCTGTGCGCCAGCAGCTATGTTTTTTGTAGCATTTTGCTGATGAAAGAACGACAGCGGCTGGCCTGACACGCGGAAAACCTCCAGCGCGCGCGAGATGCGCTGCGAGTCGTTCGGCGCGAGCCGCGCGGCCGTGACCGGGTCCACCCGGGCGAGTTCGGCATGAAGCGCCGGCCAGCCCTTGGCGGCTGCTTCATCGGCAATCAGGACGCGGGTAGCTGGATCGGCCTTGGGCATGTCGTCCAGTCCGTCGAACAGCGCCTTGAAGTACAGCATGGTGCCGCCCACCAGCAGGGGCAGTTTGCCGCGTGCGCGGATGTCTTCCATCAGCCGCTTGGCGTCGGCCACAAATTCGGCCGCACTGTAGGCGTGCAGCGGGTCGCGAATGTCGATCAGATGGTGCGGCACGGCGGCCAGCTCAGCGGGCGTGGGCTTGGCGGTGCCGATGTCCATGCCGCGATAAACCAGTGCGGAGTCGACGCTGATGATTTCCACCGCGTGGCGCTGCGCAATCGCCAGCGCGGCGGCGGTTTTTCCGGAGGCGGTTGGCCCGGCCAGCGCGATGCCGCGCATGTCAGGCCCTGGCTGCGGCCTCATGGGCGGGCTCTCCGTATTTCTGGATCACGGTCCAGGCCGTGGCGGCGATCAATGCGCTCCAGAACCAGACGCCGTTGGTCAGCGGCCGCACCGTGCCGTCCATGTGGGTTCCCAGCCAGCCGCCCATGCCGAAAGCCACGACCATCATGAGAAAACCGTTGAGGGCCGAGGCAGCGCCCGCTGCCTGGGGGAAGGGGCCTACCGCGCCGCTCTGCCCGCAGGGCTGGTGCACGCCATGGCCCAGCATGAAGAGGTAGTAGGGCAGCATGATGGCCCAGACGTTCTGGATGCCGGCCCAGGCCAGCACGCCCATCAAAGTTCCGCCGGCCAGTGTGAGGCAGGCGGCCACGGCCACCGAGCGCCGCACGCCAAAGCGCGGCAGCAGCCGCCGGCAGATGAAGGTGCCGGTGAGGTAGCAAAAACACATCGAAAACATGATGAGGCCGTAATGTGTTTTGGTCAGGCCCAGCACCTTGATAAACACGAAAGACGAGGTGGCCAGGAAAGTGAAGAGGCCGCCATAGGACGCCGCGGTCAGCAGCGAAAACGCCAGGAATGTGGGGTTGCGAAGAATATGGACCCAGGTGCGCAGCAGTGTGGCCGGCTGCAGCGCACGCGGGTTTTTCTGTGCAAGGGTTTCTTCAAACCGCAGCGAGATGAGGGCCAGCGTGGCCGCGCCGAACACGGCCAGCGCCATCAGGGCCATACGCCAGCCGAAAAGCTCCGACAGCAAGCCGCCCAGCGGTGCACTGATGCAGGCCAGCACGCCCAGGCCGCTCAAACCCTTGGACATGGCGCGGGCGCCCTCAAGCGGCTGGTACAAGTCGCGCACAATGGCGCGCGCGCACATGACTGCCGCGCCCATGGCGGCGCCCTGCACGATGCGCCAGGCGATCAGCAGCGCCATCGACGAAGCGAGCGTGCTGCCGACAGAGGCAAGGGTGTAGGCGCACAGGCCCCAGAGCAGGATGGGGCGGCGGCCGAAGCGGTCCGACAGCGGGCCCCAGATCAGCTGGGATGTGCCGAAGGCCAGCAGCAGGGCGCTGAGCGTGAGCTGCGCTTGCGACATCGGCGCGCCGAAACCTTCGGTCAGGGCGGGCAGGGCGGGCAGGTAGAGGTCGGTCGTGACAGGCTGGATGCCCAGCAGCATCGACAGCACCAGCACCACCATGCCGGGCGACATGGCGCGCGCCGCGGTCTTCGAAACAGGAACATCCATTCAACTGAGCGTATCAGACAAATGCCTGCTGCATCGCGGCACTGGCATGGCCCGTGGGGCCGTTTCCAGAATGCACTCAGGACCCGGAAGAAGGGAACGGAGGGCGCAGAGGGAGCAGGCGGTCCAGGCCGGTGATTTTTGCGTGCTGCAGCAGCATGATGGTTTTGGCGTCTTCAATGGCGCCGCTGCGCACCATGGCCAGCGCTTCTTCCAGCGGCAACTCGATCACCTCGATGTCTTCGCCTTCATTGACGATGCCGCCGCCTTCTCCGGTGCGGTCTGAGCTTTCGTAGGCGGCCACGAAGAAATGCAGCTTTTCAGTGACCGAACCCGGGCTCATGTAGGCCTCGAACACCTTGTGGGGCGCCTGGATGTGGAACCCGGTCTCCTCGGCCGCTTCCCGGCGGATGCAGGTCTCGGGGTCGTCACCGTCGAGCAATCCGGCGCAGGCCTCAATGAGCATGCCGTCGGCACACCCGTTGACCCAGGCCGGCAACCGGAACTGCCGCGTCAGCACCACGGTCTGCCGCCGTGCGTTGAACAGCAGCAGCGTTGCGCCGTTGCCGCGATCGTAAACCTCGCGGGTCTGCTGCTGCCACGTGCCGCCGCGAAGGCGCAGCTCGATGGTGAGCTTGCGCAGCACATACCAGTTGTCGGACAGGCGTTCATCGCCGAGCACGCGCACGTGTTGTGCGGGTGGTGGAATCAGGAAAGAAGGGCGCATGAGGGTTGCTTGATTCGTGTAATATCGTGCATTATTATGACATTTCGTGCAGTTGTCCATCCCACTTCATCCTGGACAAAAACCGGAGCCGAAGCCCCATGCTGACCAGCCAACGCAAACACCTGCTGCTGACGCGCCTTGACCGTGATGGCCAACTGGTTGCCAAGGCCGTCAGCCAGGAACTGGGTATTTCGGAAGACACCATCCGGCGCGACCTTCGCGAGCTGGCCCAGGCGGGCAAGCTTCAGCGTGTCCATGGCGGGGCCTTGCCTGCTTCTCCTGCCGTGGGCGATGTGGCGATGCGCGAGCGGATTGCGCCGCTGGACAAGCAGGCCATCGGCCGGGCGGCGGCGGCCATGGTCCAGCCTGGGCAGGTGGTGATCATCGACGGCGGTACCACCGCGCTGCAGATGGCGCGGCACCTGAACGAAGACCTCCACGCGACGGTGTTTACCCACAGCCCGGCGGTCGCGATGGAGCTGGCGCGTTGTCCCCACCTTGTAATTCAGCTGCTGGGCGGGCGGCTTTTCCGGCACTCCATGGTGGCCATGGGGGCCGAGTTGATGGAGCAGCTATCCCGCCTGCGGGCTGATGTGTTTTTCATGGGGGCGACCGGCGTGCATGCGTCGGCGGGCGTGACCACGGGCGATTCCGAAGAAGCCGCCGTCAAGCGGGCGCTGCACCGCTGTGCCTCGGAAACGGTGCTGCTGGCATCGGGCGAAAAACTTGGCGCGGCTTCGGCCTGCCGGATCATGGCGTTGGCCGATGTGTCGGCGGTGGTGGTTCACGGGGACACGCAAGCATCGTGGATTAGCAGTGCCAGACGTGCTGGTGTGCGTGTGGTGAAGGCCGGCTGACCAAGCTTGGTGGTATCAGGGCGCTGCCGGGGCGCMGGGCCGTTCAGCGCAGGCCTGATTTGTACCGGGCGATGGCCTTGGCCCGCAGGTCATCGCTGATCTCTGTTTCACTGGCTGCGGGAGCAGCAGCCGCTGCGGCGGACGCTGACAGCAACGGTTCGCTGCCGCTGCGAGGCCCGAAAATCTTGGTCTGCGCATAGGCCGCATAGCTGCGCAGGCGCTCATCCTTGCTGTTGAGCGCCTCCTGAATCACTTCAGTGGCGTACGGCAGGTCGTGCAGGAATTGATCGACGTTCAACGAACGGCCGAACTCCCGCTTCATGGGGATGACCATCCGCACCGCGTAGGCCATGAGATCGGAGTCGTCAGGCGGTGTCATGGTTAACAGCATGGTTTAGGTGTCTTGATGGCGGGGAACTCACGCACCTGAAATCATTTCGCCGTGCTGGGCAAGGTCAAGGCCCAGTTCCTCCTCTGCCGCGGTGACGCGAAGGCCTGCAAGGGGCTTGACCACCAGCAGGATCAGCCAGGTCGCCACACCTGCATAAGCCGCAACAGCGCAGGCGCCCATCAGGTTGGTCATCACGGTCGCGGTCACGGGGGCAATTTCCTTGAGCGCAAAGACCGGGGTCAGGACTGTGCCGATAATGCCGCCCACGCCGTGCAGGGCAAATACGTCGAGAGAATCGTCGATTCCTGTGGCGCGCTTGAAGCGGGTGACGGCGAGGAAGCAGCCGACGCCGCCTGCAAAGCCCAGCACCGATGCACCCATGACGCCGACAAAACCGGATGCCGGCGTGATGGCGACGAGGCCGGCAATGGCGCCTGTTGCCATGCCCAGCACGCTGAACTTGCCGCGCTGGACGTATTCGCAAATGCCCCACATGAACGCGCCGACGCAGGCCGCCACCTGGGTGGCCAGCAAGGCGCCCACGGCGCGCGAACCGGCTTCAAAGGCCGAGCCTGCATTGAAGCCGAACCAGCCCGCCCACAAGAGCCCGGCCCCGATGATGGATACCAGCAGGTTGTGCGGAACCATGGGTTCGGTTCCGAAACCCTTGCGCGGCCCCACAACCTTGGCCGCCACGAGGCCGCTGACGCCCGCGGCAATGTGCACCACCGTGCCACCCGCGAAATCCATGTGCCCCATGCTGGCGAGCCAGCCGGTGGGTTGCCAGATCCAGTGCGCCACGGGGGCGTATACCAGGATGGTCCAGAAGGCCGCAAAGAAAATGGTGGCGCTCAGGCGCATGCGCTCCACCGTCGCGCCGATGATCAGTGCGAAGGTGATGATGGCAAATGCCAGCTGGAACAGGAAAAAAGCAGATTCGGGCACGGAAGGCGCTGAAACGTGCGCGCCGACTTTTGCACCCAGTAGCCCATCGCTCAGCGCGCGGCTCATKTCACCAATCCAGGGGTTGCCCGGCGTGAAGGCCAGCGAGTAGGCAATGCCTGCCCATACCAGTGTGACCACCGTGGTGGCTGCAAAGGTGTGCGCCACAATGGAAAGCGCATTTTTGGCCCGCATCATGCCGCTGTAGAACAGCATGATGCCGGGGATGGTCATCAACAGCACCAGGACGGTCGAGATGAGCATCCAGGCCGTATCCGCGCCATTGAATTTCGCAACGGCGGGTGCCGCGGCCGCGGCGGCGGTCTGGGCATGAAGCGGGGCTGACGCCAGAAGCGCCAGTGCAGGGATCAGTGCACTGAAGGCAGCCGGTCTGCGGATGGGCAGGACTTGGTTCATACATTCCCCTCGTTGCTTCAGCTGTTATTAGCTGTTATGCGTAGGGTGATGTTACATCCGGCTACATATATTGGGTAAGTAAAAAATACCCGTTTTTGGGCATTATTCCTTGTTCTGCAGTATTTCGGCTTGTTTTTGAGCACGCTTGCCGCCAGCCACCTGCAATGCCTCAGCCTGGGTGTCCTCAGCAAGTCCCTTGTCCATATGAAACAGCTGTGCCAGTGCCTGTCGGTACTGGGGTTGGCCCACCAGGTTGGTGTCGTGGTGCGAACCGCCCGGCACCAGCAGGAACATTTTGGGCTGTGCGGCTGCTTCATACAGCTTGCGCCCCAGGTCCGGCAGGATCAGGCGGTCTTCCCCGCCATGCACCACCAGCAGGGGGGAGCCAATCTTGCCGACCTTGCGGACGGCCTCGAAACGCTGGGTGATCAACAGCGACACCGGCATCCAGCCCCACTGGGATGTGCTCACCACGTCGGCGATGGAGGTGAATGTGCTCTCGACAATCGTGCCGCTTTCATCGGCCACCTCCGTGGCCAGGTTAATGGCGATAGGGCCGCCCAGTGAATGCCCGAAGATGTAACGGGGACGGTCAGGGTATTTTTTGGCCAGCCAGTCCCAGGCGGCGCGGGCATCTTCATAGGCCGACGTTTCCGATGGCAACTCGTAAGTGCTTTTGCCAAAACCGCGGTAGTCGATTCCAAGCACGGASAAGCCAAGCTCCTGCATGCGGCGCATGCGCGGCGCGGAGCCGGTAACGTTGTAACGCGCGCCATGCAGGTACAGCAGCACGGGGGTTTTGCCTGCGGCATCAGGCGGGTCTGCCGGCAGCCACAGGCCGTGCAGGCGGACGGGGTGGTCGACGCCACTGCCGTTGCCGCCAGCGGCGTTGAAGTCAATCCAGACGTCTTCCATGCCAACAGCGGCGGCAGCGCCCCCGCTCCAGGTGCGGTCGCTGGGCTGAAAGATCCAGGCCCGCTGCTTTTCGTCAAGGGTGGCGCAGCCCGCCAGCAACGCCAGCGTCATCAGGAAAGAAGTAAAGAGGTGCCAGCGTTTCATGCAAGTGAATGATTCGCCGGGCGCCGGAAAGTTCAGCGTCCGCGCATGAAGAGCGTGTCAAGCTCCCGGATGCTGACCTGCCGCCAGGTGGGCCGCCCGTGGTTGCACTGGTCGGAGCGCTCAGTGGCTTCCATCTGGCGCAGCAGGGCATTCATTTCGTCGAGCGTGAGCTTGCGGTTGGCGCGCACGGCGCCGTGGCAGGCCATGGTCGACAGCAACTCGTTCCGGGCCCGCTGTATGACGGTGCTGGCGTCGTGCTGGGCCAGCTCGGCCAACACGCTGCGGGCCAGCTCCACCGCATCGCCCTGCGCCAGGCTGGTGGGCACGGCGCGCACCGCCAGGGTCTTGGGCGAAAAAGGCGTGATTTCCAGGCCCAGCGTTGCCAATGCCTGGGCGTTGGCCTCGGCCGTGGCCACTTCCTGGGGGCTGGCGGCAAAGGTGGCCGGAATCAGCAGCGGCTGGCTGACGATGCTGGCGCCATCGGCGCCATCGGCACCGTCCATCTGGGTTTTCAGGCGTTCATAGACGATGCGCTCGTGGGCAGCATGCATGTCCACAATGACAAGGCCCTGGGTGTTTTCGGCCAGCACGTAGATGCCCTGCAGCTGGGCGATGGCACGGCCGAGCGGCCAGTCGCCGGAGGGCAGGGCGCTGGCGCCTTCGGGCGCGGCGTGGTTCGCCATCCCATTTCCGGCCGGGGGATCGGTGTACGGGGCGGCATCGCTGATATCGCGCCGGTTGGGCGCGATGGCTTGCGATGCCGGCCACATGGCTTCGAAGTCGGAAGCCCGGTGCCCGCCATTTGCTACAAAATTAATAGCTGGTTGCGCCCATCCCTGTTGGGCAAACGCCGTTTTTTGCTCGAAAAAACCATTGGGTGACATGGCCGTGGCTTCTGTCTCCGCGCCGGTCTGGGCGGTTGCGGTCGAACGCGGTACGGCCAGCGCGTTTTCTGTGGCATGGCGCACTGCCTGGTGCACTTCCCGGCTGTCGCGAAACCGCACTTCGATCTTGGTCGGGTGAACGTTGACATCCACGCGGGACGGGTCGATCTCGATATAGAGCGCGTAGACCGGCTGGCGGTGGCCGTGCAGCACGTCTTCATAGGCGCTGCGCGCGGCATGGGTCAGCACCTTGTCGCGCACGTAACGGCCGTTGACATACGCGAACTGCTGGTCGGCACGCGAGCGGGCGGCATCCGGAATGCCGGCGACGCCCCACACGCGCACGGCAGGCAGGCCGTCGGCGCGGCGCGCCGAGCTTTCATAACTGACGGTGACAGACTGCTCGACAAATTCGCTGCCCAGCACGTCGGCCAGGCGCTGCTGGTGGGCGTTGTCGCCTGTCGCTGCGCGCCATTGCTCGACCAGCTTTCCTTCGTGCCAGATAGCAAAACCCACATCGGGGCGCACCAGCGCATGGCGGCGCACGGCTTCAATGCAATGGGCCAGTTCGGTAGCGTCGGTCTTCAGGAATTTGCGCCGCGCGGGCGTGGCATAAAACAGCTCACGTACTTCCACGCTGGTGCCGCGGCTGCGCGCGGCCGGTTTCAGTTCGCCGGTACGGCCATCGAGTTGCCACGCGTGTTCATCGGCGGCGGTTCTCGACAGCAGGCTCATGTCGGCGATTGAGTTGATCGCCGCCAGCGCCTCGCCCCGGAACCCCATGGTGCCGACGGCTTCGAGGTCCTGCAACGAGGCGATCTTGCTGGTGGCATGGCGCCTCAGGGCGACGGGGAGCTCCTCGCGAGGGATGCCAAAACCGTCGTCTTCGACCACAATGAGCCGCACGCCGCCGGCCAGCAGCCGCACCGTCACCTGGGTCGCCCCGGCATCTAGCGCATTGTCGACCAGCTCACGCACAACTGAGGCGGGGCGCTCCACCACCTCACCGGCCGCAATCTGGCTGATCAGTTCATCGGGAAGTTCGCGGATCGGGCGGCGGTCGGGGAGAGTCATTGCCGGTGATTTTACGGGTTTGGCTTGTTGGGCGAACGCAGCAGGCGCCTGTTCCCGGCGCTTCAYCGTGCTGATTCAATGGGGCAATTTGTAAGCGTCTGTCCGGCTGCCCGCGAAGCTGGGCACACCGTGAAGCCCGATGGCGTCGCCGCGGCTTTACCGGTTTTTTTACCTGTCAAAATCACCCGCATGGAACTAGCTACTTTTCTGATTGATTTCATCCTTCATGTCGACAAGCATCTTGAAGCCTTTGTCACCAGCTATGGCGCATGGGTGTATGCGCTGCTGTTTTTGATCATCTTTGTGGAGACCGGCGTGGTGGTCATGCCGTTTTTGCCGGGCGATTCACTGCTGTTCGTGGTGGGCGCGATGTGCGGTGTCGGCCTGATGAGCTTTCCGGTGGCCGTTGCGTTGCTGTTTGTGGCGGCTGTTCTGGGCGACCAGTGCAACTACAGCATAGGGCGGGCCTTGGGGCCGAAGGTGTTCCAGTGGGAAAACTCGCGCTGGTTCAACAAAAAGGCCTTTGACCAGGCCCACGCGTTTTACGAGCAGTATGGCGGCATCACCATCATCGCGGCACGGTTCATGCCCTTTCTTCGCACCTTTGCCCCCTTTGTCGCAGGCGTATCGGACATGACGCGCAGCAAGTTCACGCTGTACAACCTTGTGGGCGGCGCGCTATGGGTTGGCGGCATCATTACTGTCGGGTACTTTTTCGGCAACATCCCGTTTGTCAAAACCCATCTTGACAAAATCATCTGGGCCATGATTTTCATTCCCGGCCTGATCGTGATTTTCGGCGCCTGGAAGGCCAGGCGCAAAGCCCGCAACGCCGGTGCCTGAAGATGTGCTGATGCGCATTCGCCCAAAAAGGGTCGCTGTCGCATGGACTTGATGCAACGCAGCCGGGCGCAACGGTGCACGTGATAAAAAATGACTGTGCCGCCTATTCGGGCCGGCAGGAAACCCTGAATGAACATCTCTCCCCTGGACCTTGCCGCGGTGCACACGCTGCCGGAATTGCTGGCCTTTCGCGTGGCGCACAGCCCCGAAGCCGAGGCTTACCGCGAATTCGATGCCACCACCGGACAATGGCGCAGCACCTGCTGGGCTGAGGCCAGCGAACGGGTAGCGCAGTGGCGGCGCGCCCTGGCGGCCGCGCAATTGCCGGCCCATGCCAGTGTCGCGATCCTGTTGCCCAACGGACTCAATGCCGTGAGCATCGACCAGGCGGCCCTGTCCCTGGCGCTGGTGCCTGTGCCGCTGCACGCCATTGACAACGCCGGCAGCATTGCCTACATCCTGGCGGACTGCGAAGCATCCCTGCTGATGGTGTCGTCGCTTTCGCAGTGGCGGGCCATTGAGGCTGTGGGAACACCTTTGCCCGCCTTGCGCTGCGTGGTGGTTGCCGCGCCCGAAGCGGCATTGAGCGGGGCCGGCGGGCCGGTTGCGGTTGTGTCATTAGCCGGCTGGCTGGCGGCGGGGGAGGGCTACGCCGGCGTGTTGTCCGCGCCGCAGGACGACGACCTCGCGGCGATTGTCTATACCTCCGGCACCACGGGCAAACCCAAGGGCGTGATGCTGACGCACCGCAATATCGTCTCCAACGTGCGGGCAATCCTGTCGCTGGTGGTGCCGACGGTGGACGATGTGTTCCTGTCGTTCCTGCCGCTGTCGCACACGTTTGAGCGGACTGCCGGTTACTACCTGCCGATTGCCGCCGGAAGCTGTGTGGCCTATGCGCGTTCGGTGCCTTTGCTGGCCGAGGACCTGAAAACCGTGCGCCCCACCGTGCTGATTTCGGTGCCGCGCATTTATGAGCGCGTATTTGCCAAACTGCAGGAAACGCTGGCGCAGTCGCCCCTTAAAACACGCCTGTTCACGGCGGCGCAGTCCGTTGGCTGGCGGCGGTTTTGCCGCGCGCAGGGCCTGCCTCTGGCGGAAAGCGAAAAGAGTAGGTGGTCCTGGCTGGATTCATTGGCGTGGCCCTTGCTGGAGCGGCTGGTAGCCGGCACCTTGCGGGCGCAGTTCGGCGGACGCGTGCGGGTGGCGGTAAGCGGCGGCGCACCCTTGTCGCATGCGGTGGCGCGCTGTTTTCTGGGGCTGGGCCTGCCGCTGTTGCAGGGCTACGGCATGACGGAGACATCGCCCGTGGTGTCGGGCAATGCTGTGGACGACAACGACCCGGCCACGGTGGGCCGGGCACTGCCGGGCGTGGAGGTGCGCATCAGTGCCAACCAGGAGCTGCAGGTGCGTGGCCCGCTGGTCATGAAGGGCTACTGGAAGCGGCCCGAAGACACGGCTCGCGTGTTGACCCATGATGGCTGGTTGTGCACCGGAGACCAGGCGGTGATCGATGGCGGACGCATCCGCATCATGGGACGCCTGAAGGAAATCATCGTGACGTCGACCGGCGAAAAAGTCCCGCCGGGAGACCTTGAGGTGGCCATTGCCGCCGACCCCCTGTTCGACCAGGCCTTTGTGGTCGGTGAGAATCGCCCTTTCATTGCCTGCGTGGCGGTGGTCAATCCGGCCGAATGGCGGCGTGTGGCCTCAGCGCTGGGACTGGACCCCGAGGACCCGGCCAGCCTGCACCAGCCGGCCGTCCATCAGCTTGCGCTGGAGCGCATGGCCGCACGGACGAAGGACTTCGCACGCTACGCAACGCCGCGTGCCGTGTACCTCACGCGGGAATCCTGGACGCCCGAGAACACCTTGATGACACCCACGCTCAAGCTCAAGCGCAACAACCTGATGGCCCGTTATGCGCGCGAAATCGACGGCCTGTACCTGCCTGGCGCAAAGCCCCGGGTATCCGCATAAACCCTGTGCTGCCGAGGGTCGCGAAAATTAATAAGTAAGCGTATTATTTATGGCTGCACCTATCAACAGGCAAGGAACCATGAACGCGCCGCTTTCACCCGCTGAACTGTCCCGCTGGACGCAACCCGGCTCCAGCCGCGTGCCGTTCTGGGTTTACACCGATGCGCAGCTGTACCAGCGTGAGCTGGAAAAGATCTTTTATGGTGCGCACTGGTGCTATGTGGGCCTGGAGTCCGAAATTCCCCATGTGGGCGACTACAAGCTCAGCCATGTCGGCGAACGGCAGGTGCTGATGGTGCGCGACCGCATCGCGCCCAAGGACCGGGCCACCGACCACGGCATACGCGTTGTTGAAAACCGTTGTGCGCACCGCGGGGTGCGTTTTTGTCAGAACCAGCAGGGCAATGCGCGGAGCTTTGTCTGCCCTTACCACCAGTGGACTTACAAGCTCAATGGTGATCTGGCGGGGCYGCCTTTCAAGGACGGGGTGAAGGAAGGCGAGTGCGTCAACGGCGGCATGCCTGATAATTTCGAGCTCAAGGACCACGGGTTGACCAAGCTGCGTGTGGCGGTGCTGCACGGCCTGGTGTTTGCCACCTTCAGCGACGAAACAGAGCCGCTGGAAGACTACCTCGGCCCGCAGGTCATGCCGTGGCTKGACCGCATCTTCAAAGGGCCTGAAGGGGCGCGCAAGCTGACGCTGCTCGGCTACAACCGCCAGCGCATTCCGGGCAACTGGAAGCTGATGATGGAAAACATCAAGGATCCCTATCACCCCGGCTTGCTGCACACCTGGTTTGTCACCTTCGGCCTCTGGCGCGCTGACCAGAAAAGCCGCATGGTGATGGATGGGCAGGGCCGGCATGCCGTGATGATCTCGCGCCGCAACGAAGGCGGGGAAAACGCCGCCGTGACTGAGGGCGTGACTTCTTTCAAGGCAAACATGGCCTTGCATGACGACCGCCTGCTTGACGTGGTGCCCGAGCCCTGGTGGAAGATGCCCGATCCATCCCGCCCGGGCAGCGACATCACGCCGACCGTGACCATGATCACGCTGTTTCCCAGCCTGATCATCCAGCAGCAGGTCAATTCGCTGAGCACCCGCCACATCGTGCCGCGCGGGCAGGGCGAGTTTGATTTCATCTGGACGCATTTTGGTTTTGCCGACGACACGCCCGAGATGACAGAACGTCGCCTGCGCCAGGCCAACCTGTTCGGCCCGGCCGGCTTTGTGAGTGCGGACGACGGTGAAGTGATTGAGTTCAGCCAGGCCGGCTTTGCACAGGCCGGCGATACGGGCTCAACGCTGTGCGAGCTGGGCGGCACAGACACCGAGATGACGGAGCACATGGTCACGGAAACCCTGATCCGCAGCATGTATGCCTACTGGAAGAAAGTCATGGGTCTATGACGTTGAGCGAACAAGCGCTGCAGCGCCTGGCACTGCAACTGGAAATCGACCAGCTCAATGCGGCTTACGCTGCGGTGCTGGACGAAAAACGTTTTGATGCGTGGCCGGAATTTTTTGTGGAGGAAGGCAGCTACAAAGTCCAGGCCCGGGAGAACTTTGACCGCGGATTGCCATTGGCGCTGATGGCGCTGGAAAGCCGGGGCATGATGAAAGACCGTGTGTACGGCATCACCCAGACGATTTACCACGGGCCCTATTACATGCGCCACATCATCAGCCCGGCGCGCATCCTTTCGGGGGAAGGCGATGCCGTCAGGGCCGAGGCCAACTACGCGGTGTTCCGCACCAAGCCGGGCGGCGTGAGCGAGGTCTACAACGTCGGGCGCTATATTGATGAACTCATCAAAAAAGACGGCCTCCTGAAATTCAGGAGCCGTCTTTGTGTCTATGACAGCGAGATGATCCTCAACTCTCTGATCTATCCGGTGTAAAGGATAGCGGAGATGGCAGGGGCCACCACTCCGGCACGGGTTGCCGGGGTTACGCGGTCAGCGTTTTTTCCCGACCTCATTACCGATCACGGCGCCCGCTGCTGCGCCGCCCACGGTGCCCAGGGTGCTGCCGAAGACGGCGTTGCCCACCAAACCACCCGCCACAGCGCCAACGCCGGTTCCGATTTGCGCGTTGGTCGGGCTGGTGCTGCAGCCGGCCAGGCCAATAAGGGCTGCCGCTGCGACTGCTGACATCATCAGTTTCGTGTTCATGTGGTTCACCTTTTTCAGAGTTTCAGACTCTTGCCATGGGTGTCACGTTGTGTGACACCGGGCTTTGCCTGTTGCTTCACTGTAGGGAGCTGGGCAGGTGGGCGCTGTAGGAGAAGGTTGCCGCGCTGTGTCGGTTTGCTGCGGTCCTTTTGGGTAATTTCGGCGCGCTGACGCGCATGGTGGGGTGTTTACACGGCCCGGTTGCGGGCCAGCGGCGGGTTTCTGGCGAAGTAGCGCGTGATGCCGCGCATCAGCGCATCCGCCAGCTGCACCTGGTATTCATCGCTGCGCAGTTTGGCTTCTTCGTCGGGGTTGCTGATGAACGCGGTCTCCACCAGCACACTCGGAATGTCAGGCGCTTTCAGCACTGCAAAGCCGGCCTGTTCGACTTTCGGTTTGTGCAGCTTGCCGACATTGCCGATCTCGCCCAGCATGGCGCTGCCAAGCTTCAGGCTGTCATTGATTTGCGCGGTGGTGCTCATGTCCAGCAGGGCCTTCTGCACCTGGGCGTCCTTGGCCTTGACGTTGATGCCGCCCACCAGGTCGGCGGAGTTTTCCTTGTCGGCGATCCAGCGTGCGGCGCTGCTGGATGCGCCTTTTTCGCTGAGTGCAAACACGCTGGCACCTTGCGGCCGTGCCGTAAAAAATGCGTCTGCATGGATGCTGATGAAGAGGTCGGCCTGCACGCGCCGCGCTTTTTGCACGCGTACATGCAGCGGCACAAAGAAGTCGGCGTCGCGCGTGAGGTAGGCGCGCATATTGGGCTGCTGGTTGATACGGTCGCGCAGGCGATGGGCAATTTGCAGAACCACGTCTTTCTCGCGCGTGCCACCCGGCCCAACGGCGCCGGGATCCTCACCGCCATGGCCCGGGTCCAGCGCGACGATGACGAGACGGTCGGTCTTGTTCTTCGCGATGATGGCCGCTTCGGGAGAGGTCTTGGCGCCGCCCGGGCTGGCAGGGCTGGAAGTTGGCCCGTGGGCCTTGTCCTTGTCTTTTTCCGCGGCGGCCGGTGGCGGCCTGCTGTCGGCCTGCTTGCCGGACTGCCGAGCGATCAGGTCGGCGATGGGGTCGTTGGCAGGCGCGGCCGCCGCGCCCGGTGGCCTGTCGGCGAGCTTCTCGGCGATCAGGGCCTCGAGCGGATCGGCAACCTGCGTCGGGTACAGGTCGAACACCAGCCGGTACTGATAGGCCGCCACAGGCGGCAGGGTGAACACCTGCGGCTGGATGGGCTGCTTGAGGTCAATCACCAGCCGCACCACGCCAGGGGCGTTTTGCCCCACGCGTATGCCCGAGATATTCGGGTCGTCCGATTTGACCTTGGCCACCAGTTCGCGCAGTGCGGGGATCAGGTCTATGCCCTCCATGTCAACGGCAAGGCGCGGCGGGTCGGCGATGAAGAATTGCTTCGCCTTGATCTCGCCGTCAGACTCGATGGTAAGACGCGTGTAATCTTTGGACGGCCAGACGCGCACTGCCACGATGGTCGCGCCGCGCGCGATGTGCTGCACGCCCAGCAGCAACACCACGCTGCCCAGTTGCAGGGCACTGCGGCGGGTGACGGGCTGGCTCTTCATGCCATCAATTCCGCGCCCGTAGGCGTGTGCGCCGTCAGGGTCACTGCACGGGTATCGTCCGGCAGGACTTCCAGGTGGAGCAGCAGATCAGGTTGCGGCAGGTGCGGGCCGGCTTTTTCCGGCCATTCGACCAGCTTGAGCCCTGTGCTGGCAAAGATGTCGCGTAACCCCGCCTCTTCCCACTCGCGCGGATCGTTAAAGCGATAGAAGTCAAAATGCCAGATATTCATCTTCGGCAGAGTGTAGGGCTCGACCACCGCATACGTGGGGCTTTTGATGCGGCCTTCGACACCCAAACTCTTGAGCAGGTGGCGCACAAAGGTGGTCTTGCCGGCGCCAAGGTCGCCCTGAAGCTCAATGAGGGCGCGGCCAATGGCGGGATGACCCGCCAGTGTTTGTGCGAATGCCGCCGTGGCCGCCTCGTCGGGCCAGCGAATATTTTTTACAATCAGCGGGTGCCCGCCAGCAATTCTTTGAACAGTCATCAATTCGTTTCTCAAATTCAAACCTGGGCGCGCGAGCTTGGATTTTCGCAAATTGGCGTGGCCGGTGTGGATTTATCGTCGGCCGAGCCAGGATTATCGGCCTGGCTGGCCGCGGGCTTCCATGGTGACATGCATTACATGGCGGCGCACGGGCTCAAACGGGCCCGGCCGGCCGAGCTGATACCGGGCACTGTCAGCGTCATCACGGCACGCATGGACTACCTGCCCGCCTCGACAGCCGCCGCCCCGGGCGAATGGCAAGCCCTTGAGTTCAGCCGGCTGGAGCGGCCGGCCGAAGGCATCGTGTCGGTGTATGCGCGCGGCCGCGACTATCACAAGATCATGCGTACCCGCCTGCAAAAACTCAGCGAACGCATCTCCGGCCATGTCGGCCAGCTGGGCCACCGGGCTTTCACTGATTCAGCACCCGTGCTGGAAGCCGAGCTGGCGGCCCGCAGCGGGCAGGGCTGGCGCGGCAAGCACACCTTGCTGCTCAACCGGGAAGCGGGCTCCATGTTCTTCCTGGGGGAAATCTACGTCGACATTGCCCTGCCGCCCAGCGAGCCAGTGACACCACACTGCGGCACCTGCCAGGCCTGTATCGATATATGCCCCACGCAGGCAATCATCGCGCCCCACAAACTGGATGCGCGGCGTTGCATCTCTTACCTCACGATCGAACATGCGGGTGCGATTCCGCTGGAGCTTCGCCCATTGATGGGCAACCGGATCTACGGCTGTGACGACTGCCAGCTGGTCTGCCCCTGGAACAAGTTCGCCCAGCGTAGCGCCTTGCCGGATTTTGACGAACGCAAGGGTCTGACGGAGCAGCAGCTCATCACCCTGTTGGGCTGGACGGAGGCGGAATTCCTGCGGTTTACCGAAGGCAGCCCCATACGGCGGATCGGCCATGAACGTTGGCTGCGCAATATTGCGGTGGCCATGGGCAATGCCCTGCGTGTGCTTGATCCCGAGGCGGCAAAGCCCCTGCGCGAAGCCCTGCAAATGCATGCCGCCTCTCCCAGCGAGCTGGTGCGGGAGCATGTGGCCTGGGCTCTCGCTCAGTAAATTTGAATGAAATTGGCCCGCAGCCCTTTAACGACGTGCGCAAGCAGCTATTAAATCAATAGCAACGAACCAGCTTCGTTCTAACGCAGCACACCCAGCGCAAACGGCAGGCTGACTACGCCCAGGATGGTGGACAAGGTCACCAGGCCCGCCACGTAACCCCCGTTGTAGCCCATGCGCGCCGCCAGCACGTACGCGCTGGAAGCTGTCGGCAGGGCGGAAAACGCCAGCAGGATGGTGCTTTGTACGGGCGACAGCCCGAAGGCTTTGCACAGACCCAGAGCCACGAGCGGCATCAACAGATGCCGTATCGACAGCACGGCCACTGCCAGCGTTTTGGCTTGCGACAGGTGGCCGAACTGCATGCCGGCGCCTGCCGCCATCAGGCCCAGTGCCAGCGAGGCGGCGCCAATGCGGGTCACCGTGGGTTCGAGCCAGACAGGCAGGGTAAAGCCGAGCAGGTTGGCCGCCAGGCCTGTGGCCGTGGCCAGGATCAGCGGATTGCGCATCAGCTCGCCCATGAAACCGCGCTGGGCATGCCGCGCCATGGGCCACACCGCCGCCACGTTGAAGAGGGGAACACACACGCCGATCAGCACGGCGATCAGCTGCAGGCCCTGGCTGCCCGCCAGCCGGTCGGCCAGAGCCAGCGCAATGAAGGAGTTGAAGCGAAACGCCACCTGCGCGCTGGCAGCGTGCTCACGCGAGTCGATGTGCCTGCCCAGCCATGGCAGGTGCGGCAGGCTGTAGGCCATCGCAATACCGGCAACCCCCAGCAGGATGCCGGCGCTGATGAGGCTGGACGCGGCGCCCAGGTCCAGCGGGCTCTTGACGATGGAGTGGAAGAGCAGGACCGGAAACAAAAAGTAATAAACGAGGCTCTCCACCTGCTCCCATACCGTGCGGTTGAGGGCGGTGTAGCGGCAGACAAGGTAGCCGCAAACGATGAGGGAAAAGTCGGGAAAAAGAAGCTGCGCGTAGTTCACTCGCCGAGAATAACCGCAATCCCTTCGGGTTTGCCCTTATGCGTAATCCACAACTGCAGGGCACGGATGTTGCGATTACCATTTCTGCTGTTTTTATTGAAGGACTGAACATGCAACGTCGTTATTTGTTTGCCTATTCCGTGGTGTCCGCGCTTGCGCTGGGTGCTGCCGCAGGCCCCGTTCTGGCGCAGGGCTATCCCAACAAGGTGGTCAAGCTGGTGGTGCCCTTCGCGCCCGGCGGCACCACTGATATCGTCGCCCGCGTCATCTCCGAGCCCCTGGGCAAGGCACTGGGCCAAAGCGTGATCGTCGAGAACCGTGCTGGCGGCGGCGGCGTCGTGGGCGCGCTTGAGACATCCCGCGCCGCTCCTGACGGGTATGCGCTGGGCGTGGCCACGGTGTCCACCACCGCGGCCAATCCGGCCATCAACGCCAAGATTCCGTACAACACACTGACGGACTTCACGCCCATCATCAATATCGCGGCAACGCCCAACATCATTGCGGTACACCCGAGCTTTCCGGCGCGCAACTACAAGGAGTTTGTGGCTGAGCTCAAGAAGAACCCGGGCAAGTACTCCTACTCGTCTTCAGGCACTGGCGGCATCGGCCACCTGCAGATGGAGCTCTTCAAGAGCATGTCGGGCACCTTCGTGACGCACATTCCCTACCGCGGTGCGGGCCCCGCCCTGAACGATACCGTGGCGGGACAGGTCCCGATGATTTTCGACAACCTGCCGTCAGCGCTGCCATTCATCCAGCAAAAACGCCTGATCCCTATTGTGGTGGCCGCGCCGCAGCGCCTGGCCGTGCTGCCGGATATCCCTACCTTCAAGGAAGTGGGCCTGGAGCCTGTGAACCGCATGGCCTACTACGGCATCATCGGCCCCAAGGGGCTGCCGAAGGAAGTGGTCGACAAGGTCAGCGCCGGCGTGAAGAAATCGCTGGAAGATCCGGCGATCCGCAAGCGGATCGAGGACACCGGCTCGCTCATCATCGCCAATACGCCTGAGCAGTTCACGGCGCAGATCAAGGCCGAATTCGACGTGTACAAAAAGGTGGTTGATTCCGCCAAGCTCAAACTCGAATAAGACTGGGAATCCGGCTTGCCGGAAGCGAAACTGCAGACTGGCCGCCGCGCATTCAAATGTGCGGCGGCTTTTTTGTTATGGTCACCCCATGCAGCCAGAAAGCCAGTCCAGCATTGATGGGTTTATTGACGCCTTGTGGCTGGAGGACGGGCTGTCCAAAAACACCCTGGCGGCTTACCGCCGCGATCTGTCGCTTTACGCTGGCTGGCTGGGAGCGAAAGAGCAGGGTGGGCGAAAGCTTGACGAGACGGCGGAGGGCGACCTCAACCGCTATTTTTCGGCCAGGCACACCTCGACCAAGGCAACGTCCGCAAACCGGCGCCTGACAGTATTCAAGCGCTACTTTCGCTGGGCGTTGCGTGAACGCCTGATTGCTGCGGACCCGACGCTCAAGCTCCAGTCGGCGAAGCAGGCGTTGCGCGTGCCCAAAGTCATGAGCGAAGCCCAGGTTGAGGCATTGCTGGGCGCACCCGACGACGGCACGCCGCTGGGCCAGCGGGACCGCGCCATGCTGGAGCTTTTGTACGCCAGCGGCCTGCGCGTCAGCGAGCTGGTGGGCCTCAAGACATTTCATGTGGGACTGAACGAAGGGGTGCTTCGCGTCATGGGCAAAGGCAGCAAGGAGCGGCTGGTGCCCTTCGGCCAGGTGGCTCGGGAATGGATTGTGAAATATCTCGCCGACGCCCGGCCGGCCATCCTGGGCGGGCAGCAGACGGATGACCTGTTTGTCACCGGCCACGGCAAGGGCATGAGCCGCGTGATGTTCTGGATGCTGGTGAAGAAATATGCGCGGCTGGCCGGCATCAATTCGCCGCTGTCTCCGCATACCTTGCGCCACGCGTTTGCCACGCATTTGCTGAACCACGGCGCTGACCTGCGCGCCGTGCAGATGCTGCTGGGCCATGCGGACATCTCCACCACCACGATCTATACCCATGTGGCACGCGAGCGGCTCAAAGCGCTGCATGCGCAGCATCACCCCAGAGGCTGATTTCGCCCCCACGGTCGCTCACTTCGTGTACTCCCTGCCCCCCGAGGGGGCCGCTGCGCCTGCGGCCCGGCAAAGCCGGTTCCGCGGCCCCTGCTGGCGAGGAAGACTCTCACGGACCCTACTCGCGGCTGCGAACCGATCAGCCTGTGCTTGCCGCAAAATACCGGCAACACCACATCAGGAAAATTCATGCCATTGACACCACCGCGCCGCCGCCTGCTTGCGCTGCCTTTGCTTGCGCTGTGCGGTTGCACGCTCCCTTCGTTTTCAATCGCGCAGGCCCCATGGCCGGCGCGTGCGGTCCGTATTGTGGTGGCGTACCCGCCAGGCGGCATCAGCGATGGTGTTGCACGGGCGCTGGCCGAAAAGCTTGCTCAGCAGCTGGGCGTGCCGGTGGTGGTTGAAAACCGCGGCGGGGCCGGCGGGAGCATCGGCATGGATGCGGTCGCCAAGGCCGCACCCGACGGCTACACGCTAGGGTTTTCGTCCATCAGCCCGCTGGCCCTCAATCCTCACCTGGGCAAGCAGGCTTTTGACCCTGCCCGGGATATTGCTCCCGTGGCCAGCGTGATGTATTCACCGGTGGTGCTGCTGGCCACGCCCGCATTCGCCGGCACGGATTTCAAGGATTTTCTGGCCGCGGCCAGGAACCGGCCAGGCAGCGTGCGATGGGCTACGTCAGGACTCGCCACGGTGGGCCATATCGTGCTGGAGCAGGTCAGCCAGGGCGCAAAAGTTGAACTCACCCACATACCCTACAAGGGCGGCGGCCAGCAGCTTACCGACGCACTGGGTGGGCAGGTGGAGGTCATTTCCACCAACCTCAGCAGCGTCGTGATGCAACATATCCAGGCGGGCAAACTCAGGCCGCTTGCCGTGGGTGCGCCAGCGCGGGTGGAAGCCCTGCCGCAGGTCCCGACTTTTGCCGAGCTGGGCTTCGCGCCTGCCAACCTGACGTCGCTGTTTGGTGTGTTTGCGCCCGCCAAAACGCCGCCGGATGTGCTGCTGCGGCTCAATGCCGAGATCAACCAGGCTTTGCGCACGCCCGAGCTGCGCAAAAAGCTGCTGGATGCCGACAACGTTCCCACCGGAGGCAGCGCGGCAGACTTCGCCCGCCAGATCGCCGGCGAGTCCGCCAGCAACGCCCGTATTGTGAAAGCCGCCAACATCAAGGCCGAGTGACCGCCGCCCCCGGGCGCCGGCTGAGTTGAAGAGTCAACGGTATAACCACCGGGGGTATTCACCAGCGGGGGCCGAGGGTCCGGCTTCGCCGGCCCGAGGCGCCGCCCCCTCGAGGGGGGAACAGGCTACACGGAGTGAGCCTGGACGGGGGTGTATATATATGTTCGGTTGAATGGGGTATTCACCAGTGGGGGCCGAGGGTCCGGCTTCGCCGGCCCCAGGCGCCGCCCCCTTGAGGGGGGAACAGGCTACACGGAGTGAGCCTGGACGGGGGTGTACATATACCCCCGGTTGAACGGGTAGGCAGACTGGGCGCCGGCCATGGCTGCGCTGTGCACATCGCCTGAAGGCCGCGCCGCCAGCATCTGGTGCAGCGATATCCAGCCCTGCTCGAAGCTCATGGCGCTGCCGGCCAGGTACAGACGGTAGGCACGCAGGGTTTTTTCGGCACGCGATGCGCCGCCGTCCCGCGCAAGAACCTGCCGCGCATCGTCCAGCCGTGCCTCCAGGGCATCCGACCAGTTCCAGAGCGTGCGGGCGTAATGCGGCCGCAGGTTTTCCGTGTCGACCATCTCAAGCCCGGCGCGAGACATGTGTTCCAGCACGGCGCTGACATGCATCAGCTCTCCGCCGGGGAAAATGTATTTCTCGATGAATTCCCCCATGCCGGCGCCGAGCTGGCGATTTTCCAGGCCGCCGGCCGTGATGCCGTGGTTCATGACCAGCCCGCCCGGGGCCAGCAGGCGCATGATTTTCTGGAAGTAGGCGGTCATGTTGGCATGGCCCACGTGTTCGAACATGCCGACGGACGATACCTTGTCGAAGGGCTGGTCTTCCGGCAGGTCGCGGTAGTCGCGCAGCTCCATGCGCACGCGCCCCTCCAGGCCTTTTTCCTGGATCAGCCGCTGAACGTGCGCGTGCTGGTTTTTCGACAGGGTGATGCCGGTGGCGTCGACACCGTAATGTTCAGCCGCCCACATCAGCAATCCACCCCAGCCGGCGCCTATGTCCAGGAAACGTTCGCCCGGCTTGAGCATGAGCTTGCGGCAGATGTGGTCAAGCTTTGCTTCCTGGGCCTGGGCCAGCGACATGGAGGCATCGCGGTAATACGCGCACGAGTAAACCCGCCGGGGGTCAAGCCAGAGCGCGTAAAAGGCATCYGACACGTCGTAATGGAACTGGATTTGCGCAGCATCGCGGGCATGGGTGTGGTGCGCCATGGATTTGGCCCGGTGCAGCAGGGCCGACCACCAGCCGGTGTCGCTGTGTACGGGGTTGCCGGGCAGCAGCTTGGTGACGGCGCGCATCACGTCGCGCATGGCGCCTTCCAGCTGGAGTTTGCCCTCAACATACTCTTCTGCCAGGGCGCCAATCTGGCCGGCCTTGAGGCGGGCGATAGAGGACCAGTGGGAAAACGCGAGCTTGACCGGAGCGTTGGGTTCTCCGAGGCGCTGGCCCTGCGGGAGCTGCAAGGCGATGTCCGCGGGCAAACGCGGCATTTGCGAGGGAATGTCTGGAACGAGATGCCGGATCATGCGCAAACTCCTTTTCAAGAGTTTTGCAGTCTAGCGTCTCCCGAAAATCCTTGTCGCCTTCCTGCGTAGGAATTCGCCGCGTCTTGGAACCAGTTCTGACTGGGCTTAATTAAATAGCGTTACAGGCCCAGGACGGCAAGCTCGGCTTCGTCAAAACCCGCCTGACGCCGGGCGTCCAGGTTCAGCGGGCCCTTGATGCGGGGCGCCTCGTACTGCCGGGCCAGCATCGCATAACTTGCGACGGGGTCCAGGCCGCGCTGGGTGCACAGGTGGCGGTACCAGTGGTTGCCGATGGCGACGTGGCCAATCTCGTCGGCGAGGATGATGTCCAGGATACCGACGGCCCGAAGCGCGTCGGGCGTTGCGACCTTGCGCAGTTTCGCCTGCATAGGCGGGGTGGCATCCAGGCCGCGGGCTTCCAGTGTGCGCGGCACCAGCGCCATGCGCGCGAGCACGTCGCCGGCGGTTTTGGCCGTCATGTCCCAGAGGCCCGTGTGCGCGGGGAAATCGCCGTAGTCGTAACCCATACTTTGCAGGTGAGCGCGCAGCAGGCTGAAGTGATGGGCTTCTTCGGCCGCCACCTGCAGCCAGTCGAGGTAGTAGGCGCGCGGCATGCCGGCAAAACGCCAGATGGCGTCCAGGGCAAGGTTGATGGCGTTGAACTCAATATGGGTGACGGCATGGAGCAGCGCCGCCAATCCTTCGTGGGTGAAAGGTGAGCGCTTGGGGACGTCGAGGTGGGAGCGCAGCTCGGGCCGTTCCGGGCAACCGGGCACGCAAGGCGGTGCGGGAATTTGCAGCTCCGTTGCTATCAAAATAGTAGCTGCTTGCGCACGTGTCTGTTGGGTCAGGAGCACTTTTTGCTCCGGATTTGTGGTGAGCAAGGCCTGCAGCGCTTGCTGGCGCAGTTCTGTGAAAGCCGTGAGATCTGCCGTCATGGCGCCATTGTCGTTGATGCTGCCGCCGCCGGCCGGGTGCCCGCGGCGCCCCCGGGGTGCAGGAAGCAGGCCTCCTTACAATGAGGCATCGGTGCCACTTTCTTCGTGTTGTGTGGCCTTTGCCTGAATTTGAGTGAGAACGCATGGCTATTTACCAATTGGACAAGCTGACCCCCGATGTGCCTGCATCTGCCTGGGTAGCGGACAACGCCCAGGTGATAGGCGATGTACGGCTTGGTGAAGACTGCAGTGTCTGGTTTGGCGTGGTGATCCGGGGCGACACCGAAACCATCACGGTGGGCCGGGGCACCAATGTCCAGGACAACAGCGTGCTGCATGCCGACATGGGCGTGCCCCTCACCCTCGGCGAAGACGTCACGGTGGGCCACCAGGTCATGCTGCACGGCTGCACCATCGGCGATGGCTCGCTGATCGGCATCCAGGCAGTGGTGCTCAATCACGCGAAGATCGGAAAAAACTGCCTGGTCGGCGCGGGCTCTGTCGTCACCGAAGGCAAGGAATTCCCGGACGGTTCCCTGATCATCGGTAGCCCCGCCAAGGCGATAAGGCAGCTTTCCCCCGAGCAGATCGAGGGTTTAAAAATGATCGCGAAGCACTATATAGAAAATGCCCAGCGCTACAAGGCCGGGCTCAAGAAAATCGCCTGAACAGCACTTAAGCATGATCAAATCCAAAAAATACCCACAGAGCGCTAGCGTCGGAGTTCCCATTCCAGCAGGGGCCGCGGAACCGGCTTTGCCGGGCCGCAGGCGCAGCGCCCCCTCGGGGGGCAGCGCATTACACGGAGCCGAAGGCGAAGTGAAAAGCGTGGGGGCCTAATGTCTGAATTGCATAAATTCATCTTTGAAGGCCTGCCGGTTCGCGGCATGCTGGTTCGCCTGACCGACTCCTGGCAGGAAATCCTCAAGCGAAGGCAGGCGGGTGGTGGCTACCCGGCCGAGGTCATGCAGCTGCTGGGCGAAATGACGGCCGCGGGGGCGCTCATGCAAAGCAACATCAAGTTCAACGGTGCGCTGATCCTGCAAATTTTTGGCGACGGCCCGGTCAAACTGGCCGTGGCCGAGGTGCAGCCCGACCTGACGCTGCGTGCCACAGCCACGGTCACCGGCACGGTCGACGCGGGCAGCTCGCTCAGCCAGCTTGTCAATGTGGGCAACCAGGGCCGCTGCGCGATCACCCTGGACCCCAAAGACAAGCTGCCGGGGCAGCAAGCCTATCAAGGCGTGGTTCCGCTCTTTGGCGACCATCACGAAAAAATCGAGAATCTGGCCGAAGTGCTGGAGCACTACATGCTGCAAAGCGAGCAGCTCGACACCAAACTGATTCTGGCCGCCGACGGCAAGGTCGCCGCTGGCCTGCTGATCCAGCGCCTGCCGGTGAAGGGCCAGGGCAACCTGGAAGGTACGATTGACCGTGACGCCAACGAAGACCAGATCGGCGTGAACGAGGACTACAAACGCATCGCCATGCTGGCCGGCACGCTCAAGCGAGAAGAGCTGTTAACCCTGGATGCAGACACCATCCTGCGCCGCCTGTTCTGGGAGGAGCAGGTCACCCGGTTTGAACCCTCGGTACCCAGCTTTGCCTGCAGCTGCTCGCGTGACCGCGTGGGCAACATGCTGCGCAGCCTGGGGACGGACGAGATCGAAAGCATCATTTCCGAGCGCGGCAAGGTCGCTGTTGGGTGCGAGTTTTGCGGTGCGCAGTACGAGTTTGACCCGGTCGATGCAGCGCAGCTTTTCACCAGCCAGACCAACCAGCAACCGCCTACCTCGACCGTGCAATAGCGTCACGAGCCGCGCTGCGGCCATGAGTGCCTCAAGCGTTCAAGCGATTGCGGCGGCGCGCTTTGCCAGCAGGTCGCTGAGCAGGCGGTGCTCACAGACGGGATCGCTGCATTTTTCGCAGGCCCAGGTCCAGGCTTTCCGGCTTTCTCCGGATCCGGATGAAATGCCGGATGGGCTTTGCGCCAAAGCAGGGGCGCGAGAGCGCAGGCTTTGCGCGGCCTCCAGCGCCTGGGCAAGACGCTGGTCCGCGGGACCGTACATCACGCGATAGGGAATGCCTGCCTGCGACAGGGCGGCACGTATCGACAGATCGGCATCCTGTTGAAGTTGCCGGTTTTCAACGGCGGTTGGGGCCGCCCGCAACGGCGCATCTTCCAGCCCCATTAGCAGTGTCAGCTCAAACCTGCAGAGTTCGGCGGGAAGGAATTCGGCATCGGTCACGGCCACCGTGGCTTCATGCCCCGAGGTTTTCAAGGCAGAGGCCAACGCATCGGCAAGCTGTCTCTTCCCGGTGAGAGGAGCGCCGGTAACAGCAATTTTCAGCACAGGGTACTTTCGCAGGCTGGATGCCAGGGGCTTACTTGGTCACCTGCACGAAAATTTCATTCGGCTTGACCATTCCTAGCTCGATCCGGGCCTTCTCCTCGACCATTTCGAGCCCTTCCTTGAGGTCCCGGACTTCTGCGGCGAGCTGGTCATTGGCAGCCTGCGCCTGAACGTTTTTGGCGAGCTGCTCAGTGAGCCGGTGCTGCATGTCGCGCACGCTGGGAATGCTGCCCCGGCCGATCCAGAGTTGCGCGTGGAAGATAGCCAACAGCGCAATCAGGATGGCGGGGACGAGTCGCTTTCCCATGCCTATGCTCGAGGGTGATGATTAAAGGACAAGGTTTTTTCGCCGGGCCGCCCCAAGAAAAAACGCGCCCCCATACGTGAGGAAAGGGGCAGCGAACCGCCGTAGGCACGCGAAGCGACGAGCGTGGGGGCCATCTACTTGAGGTTGTAG